>JASFLG010000399.1:0-4600 GCA_050118205.1 Pseudomonadales bacterium | reverse complement strand
GCCCGATTCACGCTGCAGGACGGCATCGTCTGGCTCCAGGACCTGCGTTCGGCGAACGGCACCTGTGTCAACGGCCAGCGCCTGACCGGCGGCTGCCGGCTGTTTCACGGCGACGAGCTGAGCTTCGACGCCATTCACTTCCAGCTGGTCGGGCGGGGTCAGGATCTGACCCCGGTACGCAAGCCGCAGAACCTCACCGAGGTGGAGCTGATCCGGGATGCGCCGCGCGGCAGCTACGAGACCACGGAGTTCACCCTGGGCGACCCGAAGCAGGACACGCCCCTCGAGATCCCGGACAGCAGCGAGACCGGTGCCTTTCTGCTCGGGGTGAGCGAACCCATCAGCGGCTACACCTTCCGGACCCGGATCGGCAGGACCGTGATCGGGCGCGAGGAGAACTGTGACGTGGTGATCCGCGACCCCACGGTATCCGCCCGCCACGCCGAGATCATCGTGCGGCCGGAGACCACCACGGTCACGAACCTGTTGGCCACGAACGGCACCCGGGTGAACGGACAGCAGATCCAGAACGCCGAGCTGGTGGATGGCGACGTGCTGCGCATCGGACGGGTGAACCTGGTGTTCAAGGACGTGCCCGCCCTGCAGGCCGAGCATTCCCTGCTCGGCAAGCTGCAATGGGTCCTGCTCGGCGGCTCGCTGCTGCTGGCCATGGTGCTCGTCTGGCTGCTCTGACCCCCGGACAAGCCCGACCTGCCCGGTTGTGAGGGTCGAACCGACTGCTTATCCTTGCAGGTCCTCTTTTTCGGGCAGGTGTTGATCATCGTGGGTGTGAAGATTCCGTTTCGCAGAGAGCTCGAGTTCGAGTACGGCGCGGTGGAGGAGGTGGAGCCAGGCGTCCGCCGGGTGATCGCCGACAACCCGAGCCCCTTCACCTTGTACGGCACCGGCACCTACATCCTGGGCACCGGCAACGTGGCAGTGATCGATCCGGGGCCGGCCGATCCGGCCCACATTCAGGCGATCCTGGACGCGGTGGAGGGGGAGACCATCTCCCACGTGCTGGTGACCCATACCCACATGGACCACTCCCCGGGGTGCGCGCTGCTCAAGGATCACACCGACGCGCCGACCCATGCCTTCGGGCCGCACGGCGCGGGCAAGCTGGAAGAGGGCGTGCCGGTGGAAGAGGGCGGCGACATGGCGTTCACGCCCGACGTCCTGGTCAGCCACGGAGACGTGATCGACGGCGGCGACTGGTCCGTGGAGTGCGTCTACACCCCCGGCCACACGTCGAACCACATGTGTTTTGCGCTGCGCGAATCCCGTGCGCTGTTCACCGGTGATCACGTGATGGGCTGGTCGACCAGCATCATCTCGCCCCCGGACGGGGACATGATGGCGTACATGGTGAGCCTGGAGCTGCTGCTCGAGCGGGACGACCGGATCTACTGGCCCACCCACGGGCCGGCCATCACCGAGCCGCACCCGCACGTGAAGGCGTTCATCGAGCATCGTAAGGAACGCGAGGCGCAGATCATGGAGTGCGTCGATCAGGGCGTGGGACTGATCCGCGACATGGTGCCGCTCATGTACCGGGACACCCCGGAGTACCTGTATCCGGCGGCAGCCCGTTCGACCCTCGCGGCGATCGAGTATCTGGTCACGCGCGGCGCGCTCAACTCGAGCGACGGGATCTCTCTGGACGCCAACTACAGCCGGGCCCGCTAGGGCGATACCGCCGGGCGGCCGCCGTCTGCCGCTCAGCTTGCCCGCAGGTCCGGCACGATCCGTTCGTGTGTGCCGGTCTGAGTCTGCGTCTGGGATTGTGAGTCGCCGTGCACGCGCGGCAGCTGCACCATGATGGCGACCCCGGACCCGTCGGCCAGATTCATGGCACGCACGAAGCCGCCGTGCGCCTCGGCAATGATCCGCACCACGTAGAGCCCCAGGCCGAAGTGCAGCCGGTTCTGGGGGCCCCGATGGCTCACCATGGAGTCGAACAGGGATCCCTCGGCCTTCTCGGGCAGGGTGGGTCCCCGGTTGGCGACCGTGATCTGCAGGCTCGTGCGGTGCGAGTCGAGCTGCACGCGGATGGGGCTGTCGCTGCGGTGAAAGTCGATGGCATTGTCGACGATCTTGTCGAGCATCTGCTCGATACGGAAATCGGAGATCTCTGCCAGCACAGGGCGCCCCGGGCCCCGATAGACGAACTCGCAGTCCGGATGCGCGACGGCACAGTTCGCCACGTAGTTCTGCAGCAGCTGATCGAGGTCCATGACCTCCATGTCCTCGGCCTCGAGGGACTCCTCCAGATTCGCCGCGTCGGCCAGGTTCTGCACGATGGAGCCGATCCGGGTCACCCCGCGCCGGGCGCTCTCCAGGTACTTGCTGCCCTGCACGTCCGGGTTCTCCTCGGCCAGGTTGTGCAGCGAGGTGGACAGCGTATTCAGTGGGTTGTTGATCTCGTGGCGCAGGGTTCGAGGCATGCTCTCGAGAAACGTGTTGTGCTGGTGCAGCTTGGAGAGCATGTTCGAGACGCTTCGGGCCAGATCGCCGATCTCGTCGCCGGCGGTGATCTCGCTCTGCAGCAGGCTGGTGCGCAGGCGACCGTACTCGTCGATCGCCTCCGAGGCTTCGCGCCGGAGATTGCGGATCCGCCAGGCCAGACGACCGGCGAACGCCACCAGGGCGACGAACACCACGAACAGACTCGCCACCGACAGCAGCACCACCTGCTCCAGGGCCGCGCGCTGGAACGTCAGGATGTCGTCGATGTTCTGCTCGACCACCACGGTGCCGATCACCGAGTCCTTGGACACGATGGGGTGGGCGGCCATGATCACCTCGTTGTTCTCGCCGAGGCGCCGCCTGAGCGTGATCGGATCGCCGGCAAGAGAGGCGCTGATCGCCGCGTCCACCGCTTCCTCGGATTTGCTCTGGACCACCCCGTCCCCCGGCTCCCACTCCTCGAACGTGGTCAGGTAGTGAATCGCCGGGCGCACCATCTCGAAGATCCGGCGGAAGAAGTGGAACCAGCGGCCTTCCTGATCCGGCTCTGCCACCATCAGGCTGGAACCCGTTTCCGCCCGGACCCGTTTCTGGGCATCGATGACCAGGATCCGCGCGCCGGAGTAGCCGAGCCCCTGAATGATGCTGAGAAGCTCCGGCGAGCGCAGCACCACCAGGTTGAAGCTTTCCTTGCCGGCCGTGGGCAGGGTCTGAGTGGTGCGGACGATCGCGCGGGTGTCCGGGTCGTCCACGTCCGCGAAGCTGATACCGAAGTAGCGCGACGAGCCGAGCATGGACAGGGGCAGCCGGAACTCCAGGTGATAGCCGCCCTCCACCGGCTGCAGGTAACCCATGACGTTCTGCAGCGCGTTGCCGTCGGCGGCGAAGCGCCAGTCCGGATCCATCTCGTACGCCGTGGTCACGCCACCCTCGCTCGGGAAGCTGATGTTGATGCGCCCGTCCTCGCCGTCGGCGCGGATGAAGTCGAGACGCACGTGATCGGCGTTGTCCAGGCGCAGATACTCGGGGTCCCGGTAGATGGCCCGCTGATCGTGGATGTCCATGTACACGTAGAGCTGGCCGCCGCGCTCGCCGAGCAGCAGCTCGAAGTTGCCGTCGGCGTCGCGCGCCTCGGTGCCGAAGTGGATCAGCTTGTCCTTCAGATCGTCGCCCCAGTCGCTGACGTCGCCGTCCAGACGAACCGGGTTCTGCAGGGGGTGCGCGTACAGCGACTCGAAGTCCTCGATGGTCACCGGCAGGTCGTTGAACAGATCGTCACGGCCGTTGAACAGGGTGGAGATGCCCTCCGCGGTGAGGAGCTGCGCGTGGGATTGACCCTGAATCAGGAGGCGCTCCATCTCCACCAGCTGCCGGTACCCGAACAGCGGCACGATGAGCAGGGTCAGCCCCAGCAGCATGAGCTTGGTGCCGAGCCGCGGGCCGCGAATGGACTTGAAGAACCTCACGATGCGTGCGTCCGCCCGAGCGCCAGCGTACCCCGGCTCAGTCCGACCAGCGGTAGCCGAATCCGTATTCGCTCTTGATCGCCGAGAACTCCGGATCGATCTTCTCGAACTTCTTACGGATGTTGCGCATGTGCGTGTTGATCGTGTTGTTGGTGACCAGGGACTGCATGGTGGCGTTCATGAGGGTCTCATAGCTCACCGCGTGGCCGGGCTGGCGGACGAGCTTGGCCAGCATGCGGAACTCGGTGCCGGAGAGGTCGATGCGCTGGCCCTTCCAGGAGGCGAGCAGGGCGTCCTGATCCAGGGTGAGATCGCCTATCTTCTTGGCGGTGGGGGACTCCGCCTGGTCCTGCTCCTCGCGAAACTCGTTGATACGCAGCAGGCTCGAGATCCGCTCGGCCAGGTAATCCAGGCTGATCGGCTTGGGCAGGTAGTCCCAGGCCCCGAGCCTGAGGCCCGAGATCTTGTCGATCTCGTCGATCCGCTCGGTGAGAAAGATCACCGGCAGGCTCGGCGCGCGGGCGAGCAGGTCCCGGCAGAGCTGAAACCCGCCGTCCACCTCCTCGCCGAGGATGATGTCCAGGATCACCAGATCCGGCAGGCTCTGCTCGAAGCCCTCGAGTGCCTCGTTCCGACTGCCGTACGCATCCACCTGATAGCCCTTC
>JASFLG010000398.1:0-4615 GCA_050118205.1 Pseudomonadales bacterium | reverse complement strand
GGGCCGGCGGCGGCAGGGATACACCACCGATCACTGCTTGCCGGCGCCTGGTACCTGGCGCTGGACGCCGAGCCTTACACCGGCATCGCGGGGACGAGCCTTCCAGGTCTGGTCCTGCTGGACGACGGGGGCGGTTTTCTGCTGCAGGATGGCGGCGACTTCGGCGGCATGCCGTTTATGACCCGGGAATCCGCGCAGTTCGGAAGCTGGCGCTGGTCTGATCACGAGTTGCACGCGGTCACGCTGTTCCTGCGCGCAGCAAGCCTGGACGGGGACGTGCAGGGCTGGGCACGGGTGGAGTTCAGACTGCGATTCGCCAATCGGGACACGCTGACCGGCACGGTGAACGTGTACAGCCTTGCCTGTACCGGTCAGGCGCCCTTCGGGGTGTTCAACTGCCCCGACCCCATCGCTTCCAGCGCAAGCTTTCTGCCGGAGGGGCCCATGAACGTGCCGGTGCGATTGCAGCGACTGCGGGTTCGGCTGTCGGGCACTCCGTGACGCTGCGGCGCGCTCGGGAGCGCGCCGTTCAGAGGTGGCCGCCGTGCGTGGTCCAGGCGACGGCGTCTGCGGGCAGAGAATCGCGCAGGCGCCTGTCGTAGCGGGCCAGCTCCTCGGCGGTGAGCTCGCTCCGCCAGCGGCCGTTGGTGCCCTTGAAGATGAAGCCCTTCGTGCCGCCCTCGAAGCCACCACTCATATCGCCGACGATGGACTCGTCCTCGCGCATCCGCTCGAAGGTACAGCGGTCGGCGACGGCGGCCCATTTCTCCTCGGGCACCTCGATGTCGAGAAACCGGGCAATGCGCTTCATCTCGCCGTCCAGGTCCTTTTTCAGATCGTTGTAGTGCACGAGCATCAGGTTCGGAAGGTCCTTCTTCGCCCAGTAACTGGCAACGATCGGGAAGTAAGCGTCGTCCCGTTCCAGCCACTGATCGAAGAAACTGTGCAGATCGCCATCGAACCCGGGCAACGGCGGCACACCGTCCTTGAGCGCCTCCTCGTTCATCGCGTCCAGGTGCTTCATCCGCTCGATATGATTGGCCATGGACATGAACACGTCGCGCCCGTCGCGGCACACGAACAGATAGCGGCAGTCATCGAACCAGGGAATGCCGTCGGCCGCCGTGTGGCTCTTGATCACCCGGCGATGGGTCTGGGACGCCAGGCGCGCGTGCACATTCTCGATGGGGCCGTTGAACCTGGCTTCCATCCAGGGTGACAGCTCCATCACCGGTCCCGGCGGGCCGTCGGGAAACAGCAGGCTCACCACGATGGTCTGGGTCCAGGTGGTGCCGCACTTCGGGGGCGTGCAGACGAAGATGTCGTCGCTCCGCGCCTCGAAACCGTTCCACCGGTCGTTGTCGAACACCGCCGTTTTGTATGACTTCATGAATCAGGCCTCCCGACCCGGATGCGCAGCGTTTCCAGGCCGCGAAAGAACGGATTACGACCCCATTCGGGTCTGTCGTCGACCCTTCGCATGCCCGGATATCGCTCGAGCAGCGCCTCGAAGGCCACCTTCGCCTCGAGCCGGGCCAGTGATGCGCCGAGGCACAGGTGAATGCCGTAACCGAAAGAGATCTGCTTGAGCGCCTCGCGGTGGATGTCGAAGGTGTCCGGATCCTCGTTGGCGAGCGGGTCCCGGTTGGAGCCGGCGATGGACACGAAGATGAGGTCCCCGCGCTTGAACCGGGTGCCATGGAACTCCATGTCCTCGGTGGCGAAGCGGCGCGTGGCCAGCACGGGCGGCTCGAAGCGCAGCATCTCCTCGATGGCCTGAGGAATCAGGGCAGGATCCTGCCGGAGTGCCGCCATCTGCTCGGGATGCTCGAGCAGCAGGTGCAGACCGTTGCCGATCAGCCGGGTGGTGGTCTCGTGACCCGCCACCAGGAGCAGCAGACAGGTGCCGTAGAGCTCGTCCTCGGTGAGGGAGTCACCTGCTTCCTCGGCTGCGATCAGGCGGGTGACCAGATCCTCGCCCGGCTGCGATCGTTTCAGCACGGCAATGCGTCGAAAGTACTCGCGCAGGTCCCGGTCGGCGCGGCGGGCCTTCTCTACGCGGGTCACGTCGTTGGTCCCTGCGCCGTCGATCAGGTCCTGCGACCAGGCCTGGAACTGGTCGAAGTCGGTGCGCGGCAGTCCCATCATCTCGGCAATCACGATCGCCGGGAGCGGCTTGGCGAGCGCATCCACGACGTCGATCACCTCGTCGTTGTCCACGCTGTCGAGACAGCTGGTGACGATCTCCCGGATGCGCGGCTCCAGGGACTGCACGAACCGATGCATGAATCCCTGGGACGCCAGACGTCGGATCCGGGAATGATCCGGCGGATCGAGATCGAGCATGCTGGGGTTCTCGAAGATGGCCCGCTGCTCGTCGTCCAGATTGCGCCTGATGCGCTGCACCCTTTTCTCGTAGCGGCGCACGTCGGCGCCGAACCGCTTGTCGCGGAGAATCTCCTGCACCCAGTCGAAGCGGGTCACCCACCAGGCGCGCAGCGCCAGGGAGTAGTGGATCGGATGGGTTTCGCGCATGCCGCTGTGCACCGAATACGGGTCCTCGGCCAGGGCGGGAGAGAACGGATTCATCGCCACACCGTGCACGAGCTTCTCGGCGCCCGAGACAGCATTGATGTAGAGCTCGGCGCTTTTCAGCTGCAGCTTTTCGGTGAGCCTCATGGTGACCTCCCCGGGACCACGCATAATGCAGGCGCAGAGAGTCTATCAGGGCTTGGGTACAGCCGGACATATTCATCGGCGGGCCCGCGTTCGTTACCCGGTTACGGCTCGATCAGATCCCACACGGAGCGGAACCCGTCGTCCCGGCCCAGGAGTGCCTGGGCGGGGCTCCGCTTGTCGATGTGACCCATCAGGTTCCGGTACGTGCCGAAACCGACGAGCTCCTGCAGACGCGGCTCGAAGGATCTGACCAGCTCGAGCGGAATGCCGAGCTGCTGGTTCTCCTGCTGGCGGATGAAGCCCGCGCAGTAGTTCATCGCGAGACCCACCCGCCGGGTCCGGGCGCGGTTGGCGCCGCCGCCGTGCCAAAGGCTGCCATTCCACACCAGCACGCTGCCGCGGGACATCTCCGCGGGGATGCTGTCCGGGTGGGTGCCGTACTCCGGCTTGGTCTCGAAGCGGTGGCTGCCCGGCACGAGGCGGGTGGCCCCGTTCTCCTCGGTGAAATCGGTGAGCGCCCACATGGAGTTGCAGACCACCGCCGGGTGCGGGCGTGGCAGCCCGATCAGCGTGTCGTCGGCGTGGATCGGCTGCGCGGCCTCTCCGGGATCGATGGAGATGGAGGACAGGGACGAGACCAGGCAGCCTCTATCGAGTACTCCCTCCACGACTGGCAGCACGGCGGGATGGACGGGTACCTTCCGAAACACCGGATCCCGCGAGAGCAGGTTGTAGATTCGGATCGTGTGGTGACCCTCGAACAGATTGGCTCCCGGGGTGGTGCCGAGATCCCGCTCGAGCCGGTCGAGCGCTTCGTTCAGCGCATCCACCAGCTCCGGCTCGATGGCGTTCTTCAGGATGGTGTATCCCTGGGTCTCGATGGCCTGGAGATGTGTCTCGATCGGCTGGGTCATGGGCGCTCCTGGTCGACCGAGGTCGACATCATCAGAAAACCGGTGAACGCGGCGTTGTTCGGCGCGAGAGCCGGACTCACCGCCGCCTTCATCTCTGCAATGGCATCGCGATAGGTCGAGTAGAATGACCAGCTGGGTCGCGGCCGGTAGGTCAGGCCTTCGAGCTCGAACTGCCGGATGACGTTCTTGGTGGTGGTCGGCTTGACGAAGACCTCCGTATCCGGGCGGTACTGGTACAGGCAGATTGTCACGAGGCTCCATTTGGCGAGCTGCGCCTCCCCGAGCAGGTCGACCAGGTCCGTGAACCCCGTTTCCTGACTACCATGCAGCATCCGTTTGAAGGCGGTCGCGAGCAGCGCGCGATCGTCGCGACTCATGCCGTTCACGCAATCGCGAAACCTCGGTTTCTCGAACATGGAGACCATGGAAGACCGGGATACGATCCGGACGATGTCATCGAGTACCTGCGCCGTCTGTTCGAACCGTTTCCTGGCGAGCGCCTCGCGGGCGAACTCGGTGAGCCTGCCGACATTGTGGCGCTTCTTCAGAATCTGCTGAAGCTCCTCGTTGGCGAACCCCTCAGGGTAGCGATGGAGAAAGAGCCCCTCTGCCTCGCGCAGCTTCTCGAGATTCACGGCGACGGGCTCCGGCGGTTCCGCGGTACTTCGGGATGGCGCATACGTGGATGTCTCCGGGTGGCGGCCCCGGTAGCATACGATGCCAGGCAACGGAATCGGAGGGGAGGGTGCCATGCCCATGGGAACGTTGAGTGGAGCGCGCGTGGTCGTCATCGGGGGCAGCTCCGGGATCGGGTTCGCCGTTGCACAGAGCGCGCTGGCAGCCGGCGCCGAGGTGCTGATCGGGTCCAGTGATGCGGGAAAGGTCGACGCTGCCATCGCCAGGCTCGGGAAGGGTGCCGCGGGCGGGGTGGTCGACGTTCGGGACGAGGCGAGCGTCTCCGCCTTCTTCCGTGACGCCGGCAGTTTCGATCACCTGGCGTTCACCGCCGGTGACTGGGGTTC
>JASFLG010000397.1:0-4619 GCA_050118205.1 Pseudomonadales bacterium | reverse complement strand
CAGCCCTTGCCGCTGGATCTGACCATGGTCAGAACCAGCGGCCGTCGTCCTCCTCTCTCCCTCTCTCCCGCGGGCGCCGCCGCGCCACGCCGCGGTAGGCCGCCAGGTAATCGCGACGGGAAAACAGACCGATCAGCGCGAGACCACCCAGGAACCCCCCGACGTGCGCCCAGAAGGCGACGCCGCCCCGTGCCTCGCCGATGGCCGGCAGGCCACCCAGCAGCTGCAGCAGAAACCAGTAGCCGAGCATGAACACGGCGGGCACGCCGATGGTGGTGACATAGAATCCGAGGAAGATCAGGGTGTTCACCCGGGCCCGGGGAAAGAGCAGGGCATAGGCACCCATGACGCCGCCGATGGCGCCCGAGGCGCCGACCATGGGCAGCGTGCTGCCGGGATCCGTGGCGATCTGCGCACCGGCGGCGGCCAGCCCGCACAGCACGTAGAAGGCCACGAAGCGCACCGGTCCCATCACGTCCTCGACGTTGTCACCGAACACCCACAGAAACCACATGTTGCCGAGAATGTGGAACCAGCCGCCGTGCATGAACATGGAGGTCAGAAGCACCATCGGATTGCCCTGACCGTCCAGGACGCAGACCAGAGTTTCCGACATCGGCACGCGCGTGCCGGGGGCCACGTTGCCGAGAAGGTCCCCGGGAATGAGGCCATAGAGGCACATGGACTCGGCCAGCGAGCTGGCGCTGCCGAAGCCCTCGACAAGCCCCCAGACGAGCAGGTTGAGAGCGATGATGGCGATGGTCGCGAACGGCGTGCGGACCGTCGGGTTGTCGTCAGACAGCGGAAACACGATGCGTGCTCAGAGATCGTGCAGGTGGTCCCAGTCCACCCAGGCGCGGTGACCGTGCGACTTGATCATCGTGCGGCGGATCCAGGGGTAGTGAACCACGTCCGCAGGGTTCGACTCGCCACCCACCAGGTAGACGAGATCCTCGGTCGCGTCGGCGTCGTTGGTCAGGCCGTGCCCCGGCGAGGGACTCGGAAACCCCATGAAATCGCCAGCGGTCACGGTGAAACGTGCATCGCCGATGAAGGCCGTGCCACGACCGGCGAGCACGTAGACGAACTCCTCGTCCGAGTCGTGATAGTGGAACTGGGTGCTGTCACGGCCGGGCTCGAGCCGGATCAGATGGACGCCCACTGTCCGGAGCCCCACTTCCGTTCCCAGGGTCCGGGTCATTCGCACGGCGTTGTCGTTGAACTGGTGCCGGTGCGCCCGTTCGCTCATGGCCTCGATGCGCTCGCGGGAGAGACGCCTCACGAGATCTTACCGATGATGCGGGCCAGCGCGTTGGTCAGTCGGGTGTTCTGCGCTTCGGTGCCGACGGTGACCCGCAGCTTGTCTTCCAGCGCCGGGTGGTGGAAGTAGCGGATCAGGATCCCTTCCTCCTTCAGCGCCAGATAGATCTCCTCCGCATCACGCGGAAACTCGAGCGGCACCTCGGCGAGCAGGAAGTTGGCCTGTGAAATCACGACGCCGAAGCCGAGGTCGATGAGCGTGTCCCGCAGCTGCCGCCGCGCCGAGCGCACCTTCTGCCAGGTGTCCTCAGCATAGCCGGGATCGGACAGCGCGGCCTCGCCGAGCACCTGGGTGATCAGATCGACGTTGTAGCTGTCCCGGGTCTTACCGATGATCGGATCGATCAGGCCCTTCGCTCCCAGCAGGTACCCGAGGCGCAAACCGGCCAGGCTGTAGCCCTTGCTGAACGTGCGCAGCAGCAACAGGTTGTCGAAGCCGTCGATCAGGCGCACCAGATCGTGTCGCAACGCCGGGTCCACGAAGTCGACGTAGGCTTCGTCGACCAGCAGCACACCGCTCAAGTCACTGGCGAGCCGGCCGATCCGGTCGGGGTCGAGCAGCGTGCCGGACGGCGCGTGCGGGTTGACGATGCAGGTCAGGTTGGCGCCGGCCTCGTTGACCTGGTGCGCGAAGTCGCGAGGCAGGTCCCAGCTTTCGTCGAGGGGACTGCTCACAATCCGTGCGCCCTGGATGTTCGCCAGCACCGGGTAGAGCGAGTAGCTCGGTTCGAGCATCCCGAAGCCACTGCCGGGCTCCACGAACGTGGTGATGGCGAGCCGGAGCGCTTCGTCGCCCCCGTTGGTGACGACGATGTTGTCGGGGGCAACCTGGTGGCGCTCCGCCAGCCGCTCCCGGAGTGGGTCCGCCGTCGGCGGCGGGTAGCGGCGCAGCCGCTCGGCATGGAATGACGACAGCGCGGCCTGCACGGCCGGGCTAGGCGGGTACGGGTTCTCGTTGGTGTTCAACTTCAGAACTTCTTCCGAGCCGGGCTGCTCGCCCCACTCGTAAGCGGCCATGCGTCGGATGTCGTCCCGTTCGAAGCTCATCGTCAGATAGTCAACTTTCCGCCCGATGGCCGTCAACGCTCTCGGGCTCCGGGTCGGCATCGAGACGGCGGGGTTCCGGCTCGGCGCCATCGGGCGGGCTCAGCAGCACGGCCAGCCAGTGGGTTTCCGGGTCGGCTTCGAGCGCGAGCTTGGCCGTCATGGTCAGCGGCACAGACAGAAACATGCCGACCGGTCCCAGCAGCCAGCCCCATACGACCAGGGAGAGGAACACGACCAGGGTGGACAGCCCGAGGCCGCGCCCCATGAACCGCGGCTCCACGAAGCTGCCGATCCCGATGTTGATGGCCAGGTAGCAGACCGTGGCGGCAACGGCCGGGCCGGGGCCCAGCTGGATGAGTGCCAGCAGCACCGCGGGCACCGCGGCGATGATCGAGCCGATGTTGGGGACGTAGTTGAGGAGAAACGCGACCAGGCCCCAGAGCACGGGGAAGTCGACGCCTATGACCATGAGCGACGTGCTCACCAGGGCGCCGGTGGCCAGGCTCGTGGAGGTCTTGATGGCGATGTAGCGGTTCACGTTGTGGCCGAAGCGGGCGAACTGCTTCAGATCGCGGTCCGGATCGGAGAGCACGGTGGCGAGCTTTCTCGGAAAGCTCGAGGCCTCGGCGAGGATGAAGATCACCATCAGCAGGATGAAGAAGCTGTCGCTCATCACGCCACCCAGGCTGCGCAGCAGGTTGCCGGCCAGATTCAGCGCGGTGCCGGGATTGAAGTAGGAGACGGCCAGGTCGGTGTTCACGTCGACGCCGAGACCGGAGACCCAGGCGGCACCCTCGCGGACCAGATCCGTGACCCGCTCCTGATAGAAAGGCATGCGCTCGGTGAAAGCGGTCCCGGAACGGAACAGCAGTGCGGTGATGCCGAACAGGGCGCCGATGATGCCGATCATCACGCCGATGATGGCGATGGCACCGGGAACCCGGCGCTGCTCGAGCCAGAAGACGGGGGGTGCGGCGATGGTGGCGATGAAAGCAGCGAGCAGGAACGGCACCACCACATCCTGGGCCGCCTTGAGCCCCGCAGCGATCACCACCAGCGCCGCGACGATCAGGGTCGCACGCAAGGTCCGTCCCCCGGTGTCAGGTGCACGCGATGCTCGCGGCTGGGCAGCTGGCGGCGGACGGCGGCCACCCGTTCCGGATCGACCTCCGCGTAGAGCACCCCGTCGCCGTCTGCGAGCTCGGCGACCACCTCGCCCCAGGGATCCACGACCAGCGAGTGGCCGTACGAGCGGCGCTGGCCGCCGTGCGCTCCGTGTTGCGCGGCGGCCAGGATCCAGCACTGGCTCTCGATGGCCCGAGCCCGGAGCAGGGTGTGCCAGTGCGCGGCGCCGGTGGTGGCGGTGAACGCAGATGGGACGCAGATGGCGATGGCGCCCGCATCGGCGAGCGCCTGGTAGAGATAGGGAAAACGCACGTCGTAGCAGATGGTGAGCCCGAGCGTGCCGAAGGCGGTGTTCGTGACCACCACGTCCTGGCCCGGAAGCGTGCGAGCGGACTCGGCCAGCGTGGTGCCGTCATCGAGGGACACATCGAACAGGTGAATCTTCCGGTAGGCGGCTCGCACATCTCCATCGGCGCCGACGTGCACGCACGTGTTGTAGCACATGTCCGGATGCGTGGCGGCGAGCTCGTGATGCCCGCCGAGCACGATTTCAGTTCCGGTTTCGGCCGCCAGGGCACGAAAGCGGTCGAGAATCGGTGCCGGACGGTCCGACGGATCGATGACCGGTTCCACCATCTCGAGCTTGGCCTGGTGCGCGCCTATGAATGCGTAGGCCTCCGGCAGCAGGGTCACACGCGCGCCGCCGTCTGCCGCGGCGCGGACCAGGCGTTCGGCCGTGGCCACGTTGGCGTCGACGTCCGCTGTCGCACAGAGCTGAATCAGCGCCACGCGGGTCGTGCTGCTCATGGGATTTCTCTTCGCCGGAGACCCGGGCCGGTCACCGGCTGCGGACCAGGTCCTGATCGGGTTGGGTGCAGATTACCGGTTTCCCGAGGTACTCCTCAATGGCCGGCAGGTTGAAGGCATCGTCCTCGGAGATGAAGCTGATGCTGATGCCTTCGGCGCCGGCGCGACCGGTGCGGCCGATCCGATGCACGTAATCCTCGGGGTCCTCGGGGAGGTCGAAGTTGATCACGTGGGTCACCCCTTCCACGTGGATGCCGCGCCCGGCCACGTCGGTGGCGACCACATAGGGTATCGAGCCGTCCTTGAAGCGGTTCAGGGTG
>JASFLG010000396.1:0-4621 GCA_050118205.1 Pseudomonadales bacterium | reverse complement strand
AGGTTGTGCAGGGTTGTGATGATGCCGTTCTGAAAGAAGTCGCTCATGACAGGACCGCTCCCTGGTCGTGGTGGTCGAGCACCCCGGAGACGGCTTCGAGCCAGGCGGCAGGACCGGCAATCGGCGCACGGTACGTGTTCGGATTCTCGGGATGCAGATAGCCGCCTTCCCGGGTCGGGAAGACGATGGCATGATCCGCCCGCTCCATCATCTCGAGGTCGTTGGGGGCATCGCCGCAAGCCACTGTCTGGGCGTGCACGCCGAACTGAAAGCGGAGCATGCGCCACAGCTTCGCCAGCGCCCGGCCCTTGGAGAGATGCGAGCCGATGTGGTGGAAGCGCCCGCCGAGCACCATGTTCAGTCCCTGCTCCGCCAGGTCGGCGCGGAAAGCATCCAGAGCCGCCTCGCTGCCTTCCCAGACGATGGGTTCGCTGCCGACCCGCTCACGAGCTCGCTGCGCCTCCGCGGGTGCGAGTCCCGTACGCTGCGCCACCTCGTCCACGGTCATGTCGTAGAAACCCCGGAACGGGTAACCGCTCGCCCTGCGCAGGGCCTGCAGGGTGCCCAGGACGTCGGCGTAGGGCCGGCCGAAGCATTCGAGCTCATAGTCGCCGAGCCGGCTGCCGCCCGGCCGGCAGAGCACTGCCTCGCGCCAGGCCATGCCGCTGCCGTTCTCGAAGATCAGGATCGGTTCGGTACGGCAATGACCGACCAGCTCCATCATCTCCGCGGGCGTCTTGCTCGACGCCAGCGCAATCCAGGCGTCGTCGTAGGAGGCAGCGATGGTGTCGATCGCGGCGCCTGCGTGGACGCTCGGATACCCGTCGTCCAGGAGCGTGCCGTCCAGATCGGTGACTATGAGCCAGTTCATCCCTGTCGAGCATTGCAAGGCCCGGGCCAGCGCCGGACACCCCGTTCCGTGGTTCGCCGGTGCCACCGCACGCACCAACATGGTTCACCTGCTGCGATGACGTGCGTTTCGCGCCCTGATGCGGTGCGCCCGTGGATCCACTGCGGGTTGGGAGCGCATGTATACTGGATCGTCATGGTCGAAAAACTCATCGAAGCGGAACCACCGAGCCGGACACACCACGGAGCCGGCGCATGAGCACACGGCGCGGGTCCGCGAAACCGAGCGGCATGTTCTCGTCGCTCTACTTCCGTGATTTCCGGCTGCTGTGGTTCGGCAACATCGCCGCCACCTTTGCCATGCAGATGCAGATGGTCGCGCGAGGGTGGCTGATCTACGACATGACCGCCTCTCCCATGGCGCTCACCTGGGTCATGCTGTCGTTCATGCTGCCGTCGGTGCTGTTCTCGCTGGTCGGCGGCGTGATCGCCGACCGTCTGCGCAAACGATCGATCATGATCGTCGCCGGTCTGATGAACACGCTGGCAACCGCGCTGCTGGCCGCCATCGTCTACAGCGGCAACGTGGCTTTCTGGGACTTCATCTACTTCGGTGTGTTCAACGGCACGGTGCTGGCGTTGTCCATGCCGGCGCGTGCGTCCGTGACCCCCGAAATCGTCGGGCGGGAGCAGGTGGTCAACGCGATGGCGTTGCAGAGCGCCACGTTCAACCTGGCCCGGATCGTCGGGCCGACCGTGGCCGGCGGGCTGATCGCCCTGTTCGCCGCGGGGGACACAAGCTCGGCGGAAGGGGTGGGCATCGTCTTCTTCGCGGTGGGTGGTCTGTACCTCGCCTCGGTGCTGTGCACGGCCCTCCTGCACTACCAGGGCAAGCCGCACCACGAAGGCAAGAGCCCCGTGGAAGACGTGATCGAAGGTTTCCGGTTCATGCGCGAGGACCGGATCGTGCTCGGGCTGCTGATCATGGGGTTCGTGCCCATGACCTTCGGCTTCTCGGTCACCTTTCTCATGCCCGCCTTCAATGCGGACGTGATTCACGGCGGGCCGGAGACGCTGGGGCTCCTGATGACGGGCGCTGGGGTCGGCGCGCTGGGCGGGTCCCTGCTGCTCGCGCGCGCCGGCGACATCGGTCGGAAGGGCAGGGTCATCTTCTATGCGGGCTATCTGTGGGCCCTCTTCGTGGGAGCCTTCGCGCTGTCTTCGAACCTCACCGCCGCGCTGATCTTCGGCGCCAGCACAGGACTCGTGGGCGCGGTGATGGGCTCGCTGAACATGAGCCTGGTACAGATCGCGCTGCCGGATCAGATCCGCGGTCGGGTGATGTCCATCATGATGATGGCAACGGGGTTCATGCCCATCGGTATCATGCCGGTAAGCGCCGTGGCAGAGCAGTACGGTATCGACCTGGCGCTGCTGCTGGCCGCCGTGCTGCTGGGCGTGAGCCTGCTGATCATCCGCCTCTGGATTCCGCAGCTGGTGCGGATCGATCGCGGCCACGAAGGCGTACTCGCCCCGGTCTCGGCAGGGTCGGTCGCCGCAACCCCGCTCGCCGCCGACGAGAAGCCCGAAGCGGCCGGCTAACCCTGGATGTCGGACACAAACGGTCCGTAACCCCGGCAGCCGCCCGGGAGCCGGTTTTTCGAGCACCCGGTCACGGTCCTGTGGCGCCCTACCGTATCTACTGAAGGGACCAGACAGCGACCAGGGAGGTTGCCATCACCGAATCCATACTCAGCATCACGGGCCGGCTGACGCGCGTCGCGGAGCTCGTCCTGGACGTCGATCCTGAAGAGCTCCCGGAAGAGGAGTTGACCCTCCTGAAAGATCGGCTGCCCGCCTGGTCGCTGACGCTCGCAGCGATCCACCGATCGATCGCTGCCTTGGAGGCATCGCTGCGCAACGAGACAACGCCATAGGCACTCGTCTGGCCGGGCTCTGAACCGTCGTCGGTCGGTGCGTCGCTGAATCCGAGCAGGCGGGTCAGGCAGGCGCCAGGACGTGCCAGGCCTGAGGATACCCGTGCAGATCCGGGCCGAGCTGCAGCACCTGAAAGTTGTGCCTCGCATCCAGCGCCGACACCTCTTCGAATCCCGCCGCCCGAATCAGGTCCGACCACCGGGCCCAGTCCCAGATGGACATCAGATGATCGTTCTCGGCAATCTCGCCGCGTCGCGGACCCGTCAGCCACTCGATGCGGGACCGCTGGACCTCCTGCTTCGCGTCCGGGTCGATGCCGGTTCCGTACCAGATGTAGCGGAGCGTCTCACCCTCCAGCTCGAACTCCCAGCCCATGGAGGCATCGGGCACCGTGCCTTCCGTTCTGACTACCGGCTTCAGACTGAGCTGGATGCCATAGCGACCGCTTTCCTCCAGCACGTCCCGGGCTCTGCTCAGATGCGCAAAGGCGGCGTCCTGCGTGGCAAGGTGCCCGAACGAGCCCGCCGCGCAGAGAGCGCCGCCGACCGGGGCGTTGACCTCGAAATCTTCCAATCGGGCCTCGTGCAGCTCGAACGCACCACCGGTGGCACCCAGATACACCCGGGCCAGCTCGAGCATCGGTCTGGAGATGTCCACGCCGATGCCGAACACACCGTTGGCCACGAGCGTGCTCAGGAGTCGTGCGGGGCCGCAGGCAAACTCGATCACCCGCGAGGGCGACCCCAGTTGACGCCAGACCGGCAGGATGACGTCGGGATCGCTCTCCCAGGCGAACGCCGCGTCGTATTCGGTAGCGATGTCGTCGTAGCTCATCCAGGACGTCCACGATAGGGCGATCCATGATATCGCCTCCATTGGCAGTCCAGGCAAGGCGATGGAGTCTGAGTCAGCACTGATCGGACGTCACCAAGCGCGCGTGTAGCTCGATTAGATGATGATTCGCGTCCGCGTCGCCCGGGCCCGAGCCCATGGTGCCGTTAAGATTCCTGTCCAAACGCGCCCGGCGGAGCACACTCAGGGAAACTACGGGCAGACAGCGACGCCATCGGGACCTAGGATCGGGTCAACGCATTGATGGGGCAGTGGATCATGCTGAAAGTGCTGGTACCTCTCGACGGCTCCAATCTGGCGATGCAGGCGGTCCCGCACGCGATGCTGCTGGCCAGGTCGTTCGAGTCCGAAGTGCATCTGCTCCAGGTTCTGGAGAAGAAAGCCTACGATCAGAATCCGTCCCTGGACGATCTCGACTGGGAGCTGCGGCGCACGGAGTGCCAGCACTTTCTGGACGATCTGAAGCAGACGATCGATGTCGACCGAATGAGCGTGCACGTCCATGTGTGGGAGGGCGATCCTGCCACCGAGATCATCGAGTTCTGCCGCCAGGAGGACATCGACCTGCTGGTGGTGACGGCCTACGGTGTCGGCGGGATCACCCGCTTTCCGCATGGTGGTACGGTCCAGAAACTCGTCAGCCGAGCCGAGCAGTCACTCCTGATCGTGCCTCCGGAGCCACCGGAGAACGAGCCCGGCCGAAAACCGTTGTCCTACAACCGGATTCTGGTGGCGCTGGACGGCTCCAAACGAGCCGACTGGGCTTTGTACCTGGCGTCTGCCATCGCCCAGGTGCGACACGCGGAAATCTGTCTCATGCACGTGGTTCAGGAGCCCAGGGTGACCCCGGGTGTGCTGGCCAGCGTCGAGGGACGCGAGCTGGTGGATCGGCTCGTTGAGCTCACACGCCGGGACTCGCTGAATCACCTGCGGGAGATCGCGTCGCAGCTGCCGTCGGAGCTGAAGGTGACGACGAGGCTGC
>JASFLG010000395.1:0-4626 GCA_050118205.1 Pseudomonadales bacterium | reverse complement strand
TGCGGGCGAGCGAGCAGGAAAACGCCGATCTTCTCTGGGCCCTGCGCGGCGGCGGGGGCAATTTCGGGGTGGTCACGGCCATGGAGTTTCAGCTGCACCCCGTGGGCCCGACGGTCGCGGCAGCGACCGTGTTCCATGATCTGGAGACGGCGCCCGACGTGCTGCGTGCCTATCGGGCGTTCGCCACCGGGGCGCCCGACTCGGTGGCCTGCTATGCCATGATCGTGAACGCACCGCCGGACTTCCCGCCGGAGCATCAGGGCAAGCCGGTGCTCGCCATCGTGGCCTGCTGCTCGGGCAGCGTCGCCGAGGGACTCACGCGGCTCCGCCCCCTGGGCCAGTGGGGCGCACCGCTGGTCAGCGTGATCGACGAGATGCCCTACGTGGCACTGCAGCAGGCCTTCAACGCCGGCAATCCGCACGGCGGACGCTACTACTGGAAGGCGCAGCACCTGCCCGAGCTCTCGGACGGCCTGCTCGACACCGTCGTCCGGTTCGCCCGGGACCTGCACGGCCCGATGACGATCATCGGCATCGAGCCGCTCGGCGGTGCACACGCTCAGGTGCCATCCGACGCCACCGCATTCGCCTACCGGGACGTGCCGTTCAGTCTCGGCATCTGGACCGGATGGGAGAATCCGGCCGACGACGAGGCCAACATGGCCTGGACCCGATCCTTCTTCACCGCGGTGCAGCCGTTCGGCACCGGTGTCTACGTGAACTATCTGAGCGAGGACGAGGGCGACCGGGTCGAAGAAGCCTACGGCAGGAACTACGCAAAGCTCGTCGAGCTCAAGCGTCGGTGGGACCCGGACAACCTCTTCCACGAGAACCAGAACATCCCGGCGAGGACGCAGCCCGCGTGAACATCGAGACGCGCATCGCAGACGATCTGCCGTCCCTGCCGCGACAACCGGAAGACGTTCCGTGGCCGACCGCCAGCTGGCCGCGTGGCGAACGTCCCGGCGCGGACATCGAGCGGCTCGCCGACGAGATCTTCGATCTGACCGGCAACCAGGGCGTCACGTACGCGCTGCTCGTCGTACGCGCGGGCCAGCTCGTCTACGAGCGCTATGCGCACGGGGCGAACGCGTTCTATCTGCAGTATTCCTGGTCCATGGCCAAGAGCGTGACCCAGGCGCTGACCGGCATTCTGGTCGAGGAGGGTCGCCTCGACCTCTTCGCGCCGGCACCCGTGCCGGAGTGGGCCGACGACGAGCGACGGCACATCACCCTGGATCACCTGCTGCGCATGTCGAGCGGCCTCGAGTTCGTGGAGGACTACGTGGATGGCCAGCACTCCGACGTGATTCCCATGCTGCAGTTCGAGGGCCGGCACGACACCGGCGCCTTCGCCGCGGCCAAGCCGCTCCTGCATCCGCCGGGCCGTGTCTGGTCTTACTCGAGCGGCACCACCAACATAATCTGCCGCATCCTGAAGGAAGCGGTTGGTGATGGCGCCTCGGGCATGCTGCGCTTCATGAACGACGCACTCTTCGAGCCCATCGGCGTGCGCAGCGCCACGCCGAAGTTCGACACCTCGGGCACGTTCATCGGCTCCTCTTTCCTTCTGGCAACGCCTCAGGACTTCGCGCGCTTTGGACTTCTGTATCTGCGCGGGGGCAACTGGGACGGCCGCCGGGTCGTGCCGGAGCGCTGGGTCGACTACGCGCGCTCGCCCACGTACCGGGACGATGAGCAGTGCTACGGCGCCCACTGGTGGCTGCGCCCGGACCGGCCGGACTGGTTCTACGCCAGCGGCTATGACGGCCAGCGCATTCTCTGCATTCCGGAAAAGGATGCCGTCATCGTCCGTCTCGGCAGAACGCCCGTGGAGGAAGTCGACTACGTGTGGCAGAGGGTGTACGGGATCGGCGAGCTGCTCTGATCTGCCCGCGCTGGCCCCGCCCCCGCTACAGCATCCCCCGCTCGCCCTCCACCCCCAGCAGCAGGCTGCCGACGCTCGCCGCGGTCTTCTCCTGGGCCACCACGTGCTGGCAGGCCGTCATCATGTCTCGTATCTGCCGGTCGAAGGGGGCGCGCGAATAGACGGCCGCGCCGCCGATGGTGTCGTAGATGATCTGCACCACTTCCCGACCCGTCTGAAAAGCGTGCTGTCGCGCCAGAAAAGTGGCCGCCCGCTCCGCTTCGGTGAGCGGTTCGTCCTTCTCGAGCTTGCGCCACTGGGACTCCAGCGAGCTGTAGACATACGCCCGCGCGGCGCCGAGCTTTGCCTCCGCTTTGGCCACAGCATGCTGCACGTCGCGCATCTCCCGGTAGGGTGCTTTGCTCACCCGGTCCACCTTGTCCTTGAGGATGTCCACCGCCCGGTCGATGGCATCGCGGGCAATGCCGAGGGGCACACCGCTCATCTTGCGCAGCAGCGTGTCGGGACGCTTCCAGAGCGGACCATCACGGTGTGCCGGCTCGAAGAAGCTGAAGCTGTGCGCTTCCGGGATGAAGAGGTCTTCCGCCACGTAGTCGTTGCTGCCGGTACCGCGCAGCCCGGTCGTATACCAGGTGTCCTCGATCGTGTACGCGTCTCTTGGCGCCAGCATGATTCGCCACTCCGGGTTGCCCCGTGGCCCGATCCGCGGTTCGCCGTTCTCGTAGACGGTGCAGCCGCCCGCCAGCATATCGCAGTGATTGGCGCCCGAGCCGAAGATCCAGCGCGCGCTGACCCGGTAGCCGCCGTCGACCTTCTCTGCGCGCCCCGACGGGTACACCCAGCCGGACTGGGCCATGTCGAGACGGGGGTAGAGCGTCCTCGCCACGTCCTGGTCGAGATACCCGGAGTAGATGCCGGAGTCGCACCAGATGAAGGAACACCAGCCCACCGAGCCGTCCGCCCGGGACAGAGTCTCGATCACCTCCACCTGATCCGGCGAGGTCATCTCCGGTCCGCCCCAGCTCGCCGGCATATTCATCCGGAAGACGCCGGCGTTCCGCAGTTTGTCGACCACGTCCTCCGGCAGCCTGCGCAGCTCGTCGAACTCCGGCGCCAGGTTGCGCTCGCGGATCTCGTCTGCAACCGCCTGCACACGCCGCTTGATGTCGGCGGAAGAAAGCTCCGCGGCTGTTTCCTGTCTGCTCAAGGTCCCCTCTCCGGGTTCTGCCACTACCAGTTTCCGCCAGTGGCGCTGAGTTGCAACCCCGCTTTCATCCGACTCGGCCTGCCGATACAGTCCGGTTATCGCAGTGCCTGGAGCGGGCTGAAGGATCTGGCTCCGTCGATCAGCATGTCAACGACCCCCGAGCCACCGAGGATCGAGCACAAGTATCTGCGCTCTGGCCTGGTGCGGGCGGGTATGGATCCGGATTTCGCGAACCTCGCCTTCACGTACCTGGGCCGGTTCTCAACGGGGTCGGTGAGCTGAACCGCCAGCATCCTGCTGAAAAACAGACTCCCACGCACGGCTGACGGCATCCCGTGGATCTGACAGACTGCGGTGATTGGAGGGAGATCGTCATGGAAACATTCAACACCATCCTCTACGAGGTGGCCGATGGGCGGGCGCGTATCACGCTGAACCGGCCCGATAAGCTCAACGCCCTGTCGCTCGAGCTGCAGGCGGAGTTGAACGAGGCGCTGTGGGAGGCAGACAACAACCAGGACGTGCACTGCGTGATCATCCGCGGGGCCGGACGCGCCTTCTCCGCCGGCTACGACCTGACCGGCGGCGGGGCGCGCGTGCCCGTGTCCCGGGTGCAGGACGGGGGCAACCACTATCGGGGCGGCCGCTCCATCGACGACGATGCCTGGCAGCTCGAGCGCGCCCAGCGCTACCGGATGGCGCTGTTCGACATGCACAAACCGACCATCGCCCAGGTGCACGGCTACTGCCTTGCGGGCGGCACGGACGTGGCGCTGCTGTGTGACATGGTGATTGCCGCCGAGGATGCGACGTTCGGCTTTCCGCCGGCCCGTGACCTCGGCGCGCTGCCGAACAACATGTGGCTGTACAACGTCGGGCCGCAGTGGGCCAAACGCCTCACGCTGACCGGCGACACCGTCACCGGCGCCGAAGCCCAGCAGATCGGTCTGGTGCTGAAAGCGGTACCCGCCGAGGATCTGGAAGCAGAGGTCGAAGGGCTTGCCGACCGGATGGCGCTGATCGATCCCGATCTCCTTTCCGCCAACAAGCGGATCATCAATCTGGGTCTCGAGCTCATGGGCGCCCGTACGCTGCAACGAATGGCGGCGGAGAACGACGTGCGCGGTCACAACACACGCGCCGCCGCCGACTACATGCGCTCCGTCCAGGAAGTGGGGTTGAGGGAAACCCTGAAGCGACGCGACGCCAAGTTCGGCGACGGGCGCGCCCGGGTGAACGGTCCGGAGCGGCGCGACGACGAAGGCCGCCTGATCGACTGATCCGCAGCGTGATACGCGGTCCGGGGTTTGTGGTCACCGCGGCCTTCATCGGTCCGGGAACCGTCACCACCTGCACGCTCGCCGGCGTCGGCTTCGACACGACGCTGCTCTGGGTGCTCACCTTCGCCGTGCTCGCAACCATGGTGCTGCAGGAAATGAGCGCGCGGCTCGCGCTGGCGAGCGGCGCCGGGCTGGCCGAGTCCCTGTCCCGCTTCGCACCCCCCTGGGGACGTCTCACCGCCTGGGTGAGC
>JASFLG010000394.1:0-4629 GCA_050118205.1 Pseudomonadales bacterium | reverse complement strand
GTGAAGAGCCGCATTCGTGTGCGGGGTGATGACGGGGAATACCGCATCATGCCCGAGGACGAACGCCAGCAGCGGATCGACGAGGCTCAGAAGAACGTCGCCCTCTACTGCGCTCCCGCCTGAACGCACCGCGAACGCCCTCCGGATCCGGCGCCGTTGGAGCGGCCCCGGGGGCCGCTGCGTCTCCTTTCAGCGATCATCCGGCAGCCAGGCAAGCGTCACCATGCGTCCGGTCTGGCCGTCACGGCGGTACGAGTAGAACCCGGTGTCCGTGAACGTGCAGCGACGCTCGCTGTAGACCTCGGCCACGCCCTCCGCGCTGAGCAGCCGCGCGGCAAGCGCGAAAAGATCCAGGTAACCCTTCTCCGAGCCGTGCATCCGACGCGTAAGCCCGTCACCGGCGATCGGTAGCGCATCGACCGCCCCGAGCACGTCGCGTCCTACCTCGTAGGCTTCGGGTCCGATAGCCGGACCGAGCCATGCAACCGCAGGGGGCACGGGCAACGCGCGACAGCCGGCTTCGAGCACGCCGCCGACCAGCCCCCGCCAGCCTGCGTGAACCACAGCGACGCAGCTGAAATCGCGGTCCGCCAGCACCACCGGCAGACAATCGGCGGTGAGCACGGCGAGTACCAGCGCCTTCTCGCTGGTCCAGGCACCGTCCGCCACGGGGACCTCGCGCGCCGTCCGGGGGTCGGCTCGTATCACCTGCGTTCCGTGCACCTGCTCCAGCCACTGGATGGGCAGCCCGCCGAGCAGCAGATCCAGATGTCGCCGGTTCGCCGCCACCGCCGCGGCCGCGTCGCCTACGTGCGTCGCGAGGTTGAATCCCGCATAGACGCCGCCGGACCCACCGCCACGCCGCGTCGTCGTGCACACCCGGAGCCGGTCGCCATAGGGCCACTCCGGCTCTATCCAGTCAATCACGATCGCCGTCCGGCTGCGCCGCCAGGTCGGCCTCGAGCGCCTCCATTAGCGCCGTCATATCGGCGGGAGGCGGCGCCTCGAACTCGAGCCGCGCACCACTGTGCGGATGCGTCAGGGCCAGACGCCAGGCATGCAGCGCCTGACGCTGGAAACCTCTGAGAACGTCCACCAGGGCGGTATCCGCCGCTGGCGGGAGCCTGCCACGCGCCCCGTAGCGACGGTCGCCGACCAGCGGATGGCCGATGCTGGCGAGGTGCACGCGGATCTGATGGGTCCGCCCCGTCGCGAGCTCGGCCTCGATCAGCGTGTGCACGCGGTAACGCTCCCTGACCCGGACCCGCGTCAGCGCCGGCTTGCCGTCCTCACGCACGCGCTGCCGGGTCCGAATGTTCGGATCGCGCCCGATCGGCGCGTCGATATCGCGCCCGCTGCGCAGGCGGCCCTCGGTGACCGCGAGGTAGCGGCGCTCGATACGGCGGGCCTGCAGATCACGCACCAGACGGGTGTGGGCTCGCATCGAACCCGCGACGACCAGCAGGCCGCTCGTGTCCTTGTCGAGTCGATGGATGATTCCGGCCCGCGGCAGCGCGGCGAGCGAGGGCCGATACGACAACAGGCCATTCACCAGGGTCCGGTCCCGGTTGCCCGCGCCAGGATGCACGACGACGCCGGCCGGCTTGTCGATGATGAGGAGATCGTCGTCCTCGAACACCACCCGAAACGTGACGGTCTGTGCGGAAGTCCAGTCTTCCCGGGCCGGTTCGATCGCATCGATGCGAAGCGCCTCGCCACCGGCGAGTCGCGCCCGGGGTTTGACCGCGGCCCCATCCACGGTCAGCGAGCCATCGGCAATCCAGCGCGCCAGCAGCGCTCGTGAGAAATCGCCGAACAGCAACGCCGCCGCCTTGTCTGCCCGCTCCCCCGCAAGCTCTGCGGGAACCGACACCTCGCGTCGCACTCGTTGTGAGGGTTCCAAACTGTCTGAAGATTCCGAGCCGGAGTTGCAACGTTACGCTAAATCGTTAAATTAGCGAAACTTTTCGGCAATCCGGCGGATCGCACACCGGTTCCCCCAACCACTTCGAGGCTGCATGCGCAAACGTTCACCGGCACCCGACAGAGCACGACCCGCCGCATCGTCGCGGGTTCGCGCAATGATGGGTGTGCTCCTGATCGGCGTCCTGCTCGCTACCACCGCCTGCTCGTCCATTCCGTTCTTCGGCAAGGACAAGAAGAAGGACTTCGAGCAGGAGGACATGAACGCGACCGAGCAGATGCTTTATCGCAACGCGCAGCGGAGCCTGCGCTCGGGGAACTACACTTCGGCCATCGAAGGGCTGCAGCGCCTGGAGGCCCGCTTCCCGTTCGGACGTTACGCCGAGCAGGCACAGCTCGAGATCATCTACGCCCAGTTCATGGCCGCGAGCTACGACGCCACGCGCACCGCCGCTGACCGATTCATCCGCCTGCACCCCAACAATCCGCATGTGGACTACGCCTACTATCTGAAAGGGCTGGCCGCCTACAGCAAGAACAAGGGGATCATGGACCGGATCGCCAGCTCAGATCCCGCCAAGCGCGATATGACGCACGCACGGGATGCGTACGCCGACTTCTCCCTCCTCCTCGCCCGGTTTCCGTCCAGCCAGTACGCGCCGGACGCCTACCAGCGGATGCTTTATCTGCGCGACCTCATTGCGCGCTCCGAGCTCCACATCGCCGACTACTACATGCGCCGACGGGCCTATGCGGCCGCGGCCAACCGGGCCCGCTACGTGGTGGAAACCTACTCCCGCTCCGACGCAACGGCAGACGCGCTGGCCATCGTCATCGAGGCGAACTACCGTCTCGGCCTGAAGGATGCGGCGAACGACGCGCTGCGGGTGCTGGCCCTGAACTTCCCCGACTATCCGGCGTTCGACAGGGACGGCAACCTGGTGCTGAAGGATCAGGTGCGCAACCGCGACAGAAGCTGGACCAATCTGATCACATTCGGCCTCCTGGACCGACCGGAGGTCCCGCCGCCGATCAAGATCGACCAGCCCGCAGGCGCCGAGGACTTTGACACCCGATCGTGATCACCTACCGGGCTGAGATACTCGACGAGGTCGAGCATCGCCGGCTCGACCTCACCGTCCGCCTGCTCAAGGTCTACAACTACTATCGCGTTCTGGTCGGTCTCGGCCTGACCGCGGTGGCGGCCCAGACGCTCGTATCCACGCGCCTCGGCGAGTACGACCCAACCGCCTTCTACCTGCTCACGGCGGCCTACACGGTGATCAACCTGGTAAGCAGCGTGGTGGTGCAGTTTCTTCCGCAAAGGGTCTTCAAGAGCGAGCTGCCGGCCCTGGCGCTGGTGCTCTACGACATCCTGGTCCTGACGCTCCTGACGTACTTCTCCGGCGGCGTCTCCAGCGGTCTCGGAGCGCTCGTGCTGGTGGCTGTCGCCATCGGCTCGATCCTGGTGACCGGCCGCCTCGCCAACCTGCTGCCCGCCGTCGCCACCATCGCCATCCTTTACGAGGAGTTCTATCTGTCGCTGTCCATCGGGGGCCTGAGGGACGACTTCTTTCAGGCCGGCGTACTCGGCGCTCTGTACTTCACCGCCGCGCTGTCCATACAGAGCATCTCACGGCGGGTCCGGCAGAACGACCTGCGTGCCCTGACGCAGGCCGCAGAGCTGGCGGATCTGGAGCGGGTGAACCGTCAGATCGTCCAGCGCATGCGCACCGGCATCGTCCTCGTGGACCGGGCGAACCAGATCCGGATGGCGAATCAATCCGCGCTCGCGCTCATGGGCCAGATGCAGGAGGAGGAGGTCACGGAGCTGCCGGAGGCGCTCGAGCGGCATCTTGCACAGTGGCGTGGCAACACCCATCTGCGCATCTCGCCGTTCCACATCCGACCGGACACGCCGGAGGTCCGCGTGGCCTTTTCTCCCGTGCGCACCGACGAGCCGGACGGCGACGTCACCATCTTTCTCGAGGATACGGGCGAGATCCAGCAGCAGGCACAGCAGCTCAAGCTGGCGGCCCTCGGCCGGCTTTCCGCCAGCATCGCGCACGAGATCAGAAACCCGCTGGGAGCGGTCAGCCATGCCGCGCAACTGTTAAGCGAGTCACAGAATCTGGACAGTGGGGACGCCCGCCTGACGGACATCATCCACAGTCATTGTCAGCGGATGAACAGCGTCATAGAGAATGTGATGGAGATGTCACGCCGCCGACCCCCGGCCCCGGTTAAACTGCTGCTCATCGACTTTCTCGAAGAGTTCAAGAGGGACTTCATCGAGTCGGTCGACGATGCACTCATCGAAATCGACGTAGAGCCGAGGGACACGGAAGTGCGAGTCGATAAGAGCCAGCTCTCCCAGGCACTCACCAATCTGGTAGAAAACGCCATTCGCGCGAGCCGTGAGGCAGCCGGCAGCCCGTGGGTGCATCTGCAGGGCGGTCTTGACGTGCGCACGGACAGACCGTTTCTGAACGTTATCGACCGCGGCCCGGGCGTGCCGGAGAAGCAGCTGAAGAAACTGTTCGAACCGTTCTTCACGACCGCGGCATCGGGCACGGGGCTCGGCCTGTACATCTCCCGGGAGCTCTGCGAGGCGAACCAGGCCCGGGTGAACTATCAGCCACTTCCGGGCGGCGGAAGCTGTTTTCGCATCACCTTCGCGCATCCGGACCGGATTACCGCCTGATG
>JASFLG010000393.1:0-4631 GCA_050118205.1 Pseudomonadales bacterium | reverse complement strand
AGTACTCCTTTTTTCTACGTTCGTATCGGAAGGTGCAAGGGATATGCCAGTGGGAGACACAGGTGCCACACAGGCAGAAGAAGCGGCGGCAACCCCTTCCCTTGTAAATAGTGCAATCCCCGTGCAGTCCTGACAGCGGCAGGCGCTCACGCGCCGGTTCCGCCCGGAGAGCCGGCACGCGGCGCCCGATGACGGTTCAATCGCCACACGGCCCGGCGCCTGGCAGGGCATTTGCTTCGAGCGGGAGTGGAGGACATTTCCAATGTGGAATCCCTGGACCATCGGACTGATCGGCGCGATCGTGATGCTTGCAGCTGTCCCCTATGTGGCACGTATCCGACATCCGGAGCAGAAACCGTTCGCGGCCTATCTGATCTTCGCGACGGTCTTCCTGGCGGCCGCGTTCATCCTGTTCAACGTACTCGCGGCGATCATCGACCACTTCGCCCTTGCCGACGATCTGCGCGAAGCCCCGACCGCGGCCATGTTTCTCGCGCTGGTGTTCATTCCGGCATTCGCGCTCGCCGCCTGGCAGGCCCGCAAAGCGCCGTTCGGACGTCCGCCGCCTCATTGAGCCCCCCCGATCGGCACGGTCTCTGCATGCCAACCGGGTCCGCTACGATTGAACTCGAACGAGCTCCCTGGAGGTAATCTGACCATGAATCGACGCGCCATGCTCATTGCCACCACCGCGGCCGCACCCTGCTTCCTGCTTTCCGGACGCATCAGTGCGGCGCAGGCCGGGCAACTCACCCCGCTGGACGACACCAACCCTGCCGCCCAGGCCCTCCACTATGCCGACGATGCAACCTCCGTGGACGCTTCGCTGCGTGCGAGCGACTCGGATCACAACTGCTCGAACTGTCTGCACTGGCAGGGCGGCGATGCGTCGAGGGGCGGTTGCGCCCTGTTCCCAGGGTTCAGCGTCGCCGCCGCCGGCTGGTGCTCCGGCTGGGTCGCGCAAGCTCAGCCCTGAGAGCAGCCCATCGGCCACGCGGCGACTTTGGGCTTTGGGACTTTCTGCCTCCCGCGCTCCCGCGCCCCCGCGCCCCTCGCGCGCGCCCCCGCGCCCCCGCGCAGCGGATGCTATTCCCGTGGAGCGTGCGCGCTCAGCTCTTGTCGAGGGTGAAGCCGATTTTGGCGGTCACCTGCCAGTGGTCGATGCTGCCGTTCTCCAGGTGACCGCGGATATCCGTGACCTCGAACCAGCGCAGGTTATGGAGCGTCTCGCCGCTGCGCGCGAGGGCCGCCTCGACCGCTGCCTCGATTGAGGTCTTCGAGGACCCGGTGAGTTCTATGGTCTTGTACACGTGCTCCGACATGTCGGCCTCCGCTGTGATGGTGGGGAATCAGCATTCAAGAACGGTGCCACGGTCGGCAGCGCGTCTACCGACGGCGCCTCTGGCACGAGCAGTGCATCGAATGCCACGGCTGCCGGGCCGAGCGAACGGACGGTGCCGTGCACGCTCGACCTTCCGGGTCGGGACAGGCCTTTTCTGGCTATCGGTTCTTGCAAATTTTACACGCAGGGTCTACCGGCCCCGGGTCACTGCACCGCGTGCGGACCCTACCCGTCACCTGCGTTGACCAATCCGACGCCCCGAGCAGGTCGTAAGACGCCGGGTCACGCCTTCCGGCATGTTCCCTGCATCCTTCTTGGCCAATCACTCTGAATGCTTCACACATCGCAGGGGCACAGCATGGAAGTACAGAGCATTCTCGTCGTCCTCGGGACGCTGGAGACCGACTGGACGGTGGAACATCCGCTGATCCGAAGGGCCGTCTCCCTCGGCCAGCACTTTGACGCCGAGCTGGTGCTTCTGCACGTTGGCTTCGAGCACAGCCTGGGATTCGGCGTCTTCGCCTCGCGCGCGGACATCGACGCCGGACGCCTGACGCTTCTAGCTGGTTATCGCGAGCGCCAGCAGCGCCTCGCGGAAGAGATCATGGCGGTCACCGACCTCGAGGTGAGCATCGAGACGCTCTGGAACCACGATCGCAGCGGCTGCATCCTGGAGACGGTGAGCGCCAAGGGCGGCGATCTGATTCTCAAGCAGAGCGGGGAGCACGCGTATGTTCTGGGTCTCCTCTCCACCACCGACTGGGATCTGCTTCGGGAGGCCTCGGTACCCGTGTGGTTCGTCGCCACCGCGTCCGAGCACCGGCCGGAGGACGGCATCGTCACGGCCATAGACCAGATCTTCGCCGACGACGACGAGTCCGATGAGGAGTTCAGGCTCGACCATGAGTGTTTCGACACCGCCAAGGCCCTGTCCGACCGATTCGAGTGTCCGCTGTATGCGGTGCATGCATATCTGGTCCCGAGCACGCTCGGCGGCTACGAAGCGTTCCTGCCGATGAGCGGGGTCGGGGCCGCCATCCGGCCCGTCGTCGCAACAGGCCGGGCCTACACCGCCGAGCAGGATGCCCGCGCCCAGGTTTCCAGACGCCATCGGGAGGTCGTGCAGGACTTCATCGACGAGCACGGCATTCCACTCGATGACGTAATCATCCGTGAGGGCTCGGTGGATCAGGTGCTCACCGCCACCGCAGAGGCCATGGGTGCCGGACTGATCGTAATGGGCTCGAGCAACAAGAACTGGTGGGACCGGCTGCTCGGCCGGGTCAGCGCCGAGCCCACCCTTTCCAACGCCGGATGCGATATCCTTTTCGTTCGGCCGGGCACCACCCCCAAGGAGCAGACGTGAGCAGAAAGGAAGCGATGATGGAAAAAGCCGAGGCGCGACTGGAGCAGCTGAACGCCGAGGTCAAGCGGCTGAGAGCGAAGGCCGACGAAGCCAACGCCGACGTCAAGCTGGAGGTACAGCGGGAGCTCACCGACCTGGACGAGCAGCGCAGCCTCTTCGAAAAGCGGGTGGACGAGCTCCGCGATGCCAGCGAGGAAGCCCTCGTGGATCTGAGCGACGGCTTCGAGCGTGCCTGGTCGACCCTGTCGAACTCGTTGGAACGCGCGGCCGCGCGCTTCAAGTAGCCGCTGCGCAGGCGCCGATCAGGTTCTCGCCATCAGAAGCTCCAGCCGACCTTCCTGAAGCAGGGTCGCACGCTGAATCGTGAGGGCTGAAAAGTGCTCCGTGAGCTGCTGCTGCGTGTGGGCGTGGTAACGTCCCGGAGCCGTATCCGGCCGCAGCAGAAGATGTGTGCCCTTGAGGATGCCATAGCGGAAGTGTTCCCTGCTCTGATGCCGGTCGAGCTCCGCGGCTCTGGCGCCCGCATGCAGGGAGCCGAATCCGTATCCCAGCGTGCGCGCATCCACGTGTGACGACAGCGCCCGACTCAAGCCTTCCAGCACCACCAGATCCAGATGATGAAACGTATCCCAGAACAGACACACGTCGAAGACCAGGTCGGACGGTAGATCGAGATAGCGGGTGAAACCTTCCGCCGCCGCGCGGGCCGTAATCTCCTCGGGCGGATCGACAATGAGATCGCACGACAGCAGGTCCACGAAGTGGATGCGTGCGTTGAAGCCCGAGAAGAAGTCCACGGTGCTCTGCGCCCCGGGGCCCGTGTCGAGCACGTTGATCCGACCCCGCTCTTCAATGCCTTCCAGGACCATCGGCAGGAGCCTGCTGGCCACGGTTTCCGTTTCAGAACGGCCCCCACCGGCACCTGCCGATGCCGAGCGTCTCTTGTGCAGCACGACCGCTCAGCCGCCGGTCTGGGACTGTTTCTTTTCCTCTACGGGCTCAGGCTTGGTGGCGCCTACGGCACGCTTCGGTGTCGTGCTGGTGGAAGTAGCGGACTCGCCCGGGTCCATGTCGATGGAGCCCTTGAACTTGGCGCCGTCCTCCAGCGTCACGCGGGGAGCCACGATGTTGCCGAGCACCTTGCCGGACTTCGTAATGATCACCTTCTCGGCACCGGTGATGTCGCCGGTGACGCTGCCGTCCACCTTCACCGTCTTGGCATTCAGGTCGGCCTTCACCTGCCCCTTCTGACCGATCGTGAGGTCGTGACCGGAGAGCGCCACCGAACCCTCCACCGACCCCTCGATGATCAGATTCTCATCGCCGCTGACTTCACCTTTGATTTTGATGGTCGATCCGATCACTGCGGTGTTCCTCGTGTTGTAGACGTCTGCCGGTGCCTCGGTACGGGACGGGGCGCTGAAGGAAGTGGATTCGTCGGGGGGACTGCTGTCCTTTCGTTTATCGAACATAACTGCGACCTCTCGTTGCAGAACGATGGAAGGAACCGCCGCCAAATATAGGGCATCCGCAGGCCCAATAAATGACAACTTTCTGGAGATGAACCACCCAGACGGTGCTCCAATGCCGTATGCTGCCGCCTGCGTCCCGGTGCAGCCGCCATGACCGATCCAGACCCGTCCAGCCAGCCGCCGCCCGCTGCCAGCCGGCCGTGGGATGCCTTCCGCTTCAGAGACTACCGATTCCTCTGGGCCACCCTGGTGAGCGCCTCCATCGTCATCTGGCTGCGCATTCTCGGCACCGCCCAGTGGCTGCTGGACGAGACCGGATCGGCTGCCCTGGTGGGCATGATCGGCGTGGTACAGCTGATCGTACAGGTCCCTGCGCTGCTCTGGGGTGGGACGCTCGCGGATCGGCTCGACCGCAAACGGCTGATGGCACTGGCACACACCACAACGGGCC
>JASFLG010000392.1:0-4647 GCA_050118205.1 Pseudomonadales bacterium | reverse complement strand
GGCCCCGTTGCCGCCGTAGTTGAAGGCGCCCACCGAGGAGATGTTCACCATCCTGCCGGGCACCTTCTCGGCAATCAGCCGACGTGCCACCTCACACGACAGATCCCACGGGCCGCGCAGATTGGTGTCGAACACCGCATCGACCAGCTCGTCCGACATCCGCACGGCGTGCTGCGCGTCCGGGATCCCCGCGTTGTTCACCAGGATGTCGATGGTGCCGAGGCGGCTCGCCGCTTCCTCCACCACATTGCGGATACTCTCCCGGTCGGTCATGTCCATGGCCAGCGGGAGGCAGTCGCCGCCCGCGCCCCGGATCTCTTCGGCCAGCTCGTCCAGCCGGTCGGCCCGCCGGCCGGTGAGCACCACCTTGGCGCCGCAGGCGGCCAGCACGGTGGCGAAGCGCCGACCCAGGCCGGACGTGGTGCCCGTCACCAGCGCGGCGTGACCGGTCAGGTCGGTGGAGAAGTTGGGAGTGGGATAGTCGGCCATGAATGCTTCCTTCTATGGGTAAAGGTTCAGGTACAGATTCGAGGTATAGATTGAATCGTTGCGACCGGCCCGTGACTACAGGCCGACCTCGGCCGCGAGCCCCGCCGGCACGCTGATCGGGCGCGAGCGCAGGTACTCGCCCAGGGACTTGGCCTGTCCGTCCAGTCGGTTGTTGGCGGAAACACCGTCGCCGAGGATGCCGTGTATGTAGAAGTTGAGCGCACGCAGATTCGGCATCTCGTATCGGTCCACCTCGTAGGGTGCCACGTCCGGCATCAGCACCTTGAGCTGCTCCACGGTCAGCATCTGCTCGAGGAACGCATACGACGTGTCCGTCTTCGCCCACACGCCCACGTTCGCGCAGCCGCCTTTGTCTCCGGAACGGGTGCCGTAGAGCCGGCCGAGAGGAATGGTCTTCGGCTCCCCGCCGGGAATCGGCGGCAGGTCGGTGGGCGTGCGCTGATAGTAGATCTCCGGGAGACCGAGCTGGCTGGTGGGCAGCACGTCCGTCTCCTCGTCACCCAGGTGCACGCGCTCGGTGATGTGGCGGCTGTCCACCAGTGCCGGCCAGTAGGCAATCACCGGGCCGCCCGACGGCGTACCGCCTCGGCCGCAGAAACCCGGGTAGTTCGCGAGCGCGAGCTCGATCATCTTCGCGGAGAACAGCCGGCCCACCTTCTCCGGATCCCGCGAGTGGGCGTGAATCCTGAGGCTCGCCATGGCTTCCTCGTTCTGCGTGGCGTCCGTTTTGTCCGTGCGGATGAGCTGGGTTTCCACCTTGTCGAACTGCTCGCGCCCGCCGAGGGAATCGAAGAACGTGTCCAGGAAGATCTCGGCCTTCTCCTCGATGTCGAGACCGGTGAGCAGGACCTCGAGGCTGTTCTTGTAGCCGTCCGCCGTGTTGATGCACACCTTGTGCGTGGGCGGCGGGCTCGATCCGCGCACGCCGCTTACGCGCACCCGGTCCTCGCCCACCTGGGTGAGCGCGAGCGAATCGAAGTGGGCGACCACGTCCGGATTGACGTAGGCGGGGGTCGAGATTTCGTAGAGAAGCTGGGCCGTCACGGTGCCCACGGAGACCAGCCCGCCAGTGCCCGGATGCTTGGTGATGGTGAAGCTGCCGTCCGCCTCGATCTCGGCGATCGGGTAGCCAACGTTACGGTAGCTCGGCACCTCCTGGAAGAACGAGTAGTTGCCCCCGCACGCCTGACAGCCGCACTCGATGATGTGACCCGCGGTGAGTGCGCCTGCCAGGGCATCGTAGTCATCGCGCCGCCAGCCGAACTTCCAGGCCGCCGGACCGATCACCACGGCTGCGTCCGTCACCCGCGGGCAGATCACGATGTCCGCGCCCTGATCCAGGGCCGCTTTGATCCCCCAGGCGCCGAAATACGCGTTCGCTGTGAGCACGTCGCTGTCGGCCGAGGACAGCGGAATGTGCTTGTCCAGGTTCACGAACTGCTCCCCCGCGGCCATGAGATCGTCCATGCGCGGCACCAGGTCGTCCCCGTCGATCCAGGCCACCTTCGCCGGAGACCCGAGCTCGTCCAGAATGGCCTGCACGTCCTGCGCCATGCCTTTCGGGTTGAGCCCGCCGGCGTTGGAGACGATGCGGATCCCGCGCGCCTTGCACGGCTCGATCACCTCGCGGATCTGTTTCAGAAAGGTGCCGACGTAGCCGGCGTTGCCGCCCCGGCTTTCCCGCTGGTTGTAGAGGATGGCCATGGTGAGCTCGGCAAGATAGTCGCCGGTCAGCACGTCTATGGGCCCGCCCTCCACCATCTCACGCGCGGCGGACAGCTTGTCGCCATAGAAGCCGCTGCAGTTCGCCACCCGCAGCACGTCGTCGCTCATCGGGGTCCCCCTGGAAACCGTCCGCATCCCGACGCAAGACTAACCTCCCGCCTGCGGAGGGTCGAGACGGACCCGGCCCGCGAGCGTGCCCGGGAGCTGAATGGACTGGACGCCGGCCGGGGAGACGGGCAACGTAGCGGAAACCGCCGACGGGGAGGTCGATCATGAAGCTCTGGCACTGTCGCGACGCGCGCTCGCTCCGCCCGTTGTGGGCCCTGGAGGAGATGGGCCTGCCCTACGAGCTCGAGGTGCTGCCGTTTCCGCCGCGGGTGCTGCAGCCGGATTACACGCAGATCAACATCCTCGGCACCGTGCCCTACTTCGTGGACGGGGATACGCACATGACGGAGTCCACCGCCATCTGTCACTACCTGGTGGAGCGCTACGGCCAGCGCGACTTCGGCCTCGTGCCAGAGCATCCGGAGTTCGGCGCCTACCTCAACTGGCTCTACCACAGCGACGCGACCCTGACGTTTCCGCAGACGCTCTTCCTGCGCTACACCCAGCTCGAGCCCGACGAGACCAAGGCCGCCGTCGGTGAGGATTACCGGAAGTGGTACCTGGCGCGCCTGAAGCTCCTGAACGCCCGCGTCGCAGACCACGAGTATCTGGTGGCCGACCGCTTCACGATCGCCGACATCGCCTGCGGCTACGCGCTCTATCTGGGCGAGACGCTGGGCATCGATGCGGACTACAAGCCACAGACCCTGGCCTATCTGGGCCGGCTGAAGGCGCGGGAAGGATTCCAGCGCGCCCGGGCGGCGCAGGCGAAGTCCGGCTGACCCGCCTCAATCAAACGACACGATCTCGGCCTCACGCTGCTCGAGCAGCTCCCGGAGTATGCTGCGGTGGCAGCGCGAGGCGTCCTCGCAGTAGCAGCCGATGGAGAGGTTGGTGACGTGGGACAGCGCCGCGATCAGGTCCAGGTCGTGGCGCGCCGCGGGCGATTTCATCTCCTTACGGAAGGCGCGCGCAAAGCCACGCCAGGCGGCGGCGTCCGTCACGGGGTAGTAGCGCTTGAGCAGCTCTTCGGTCGGCGACAGGTTCGGGAACCAGACGTCGAAGAGGTTCCGCTCCGCGTACTCGGCCTTGGGGACACCCCTCGGCGGTCGGCGGACGGTGCCCACCCGGAGCCCCTCGTGGGCGGCGCGCGGGCTGCCGAGCCGGACGATCCTGAGGGCCACGCCGCTCACCCGGACCGCGGGGTGACCCGCCAGTAGCGGGATCCGGTGGGACCCGCGGGCATGTCGAAACCGTATTTCTCCGCCTGCACGGCCAGCACCCGCCGCACGAGCGCCTCGTCCTCGAGCGGCACCAGGCGCACGTCGAACAGGTCTTCGCCGATCCGGATGCGGACGTTCGGGTCCTTGTCCACCCAGCCGGGCCAGTGCTTGGTCTCGGGGCGCGCGGCGGCGACGTAGAGCGCCCCGTCGAGCACGGCGCACCAGATCGTGACCGAGTGGGGAATGAGGTACGGGGTGCTCACCTGCAGAGCGATCTCGGGCACCGGTGCGGCGAACGTCCAGTCCTGCGGATAGGGCTTCAGCGTTCCGGACAGCCACTGGCCGGGGCGCTCGTCCGCCGGCTGGCAGGCCCCCAGGACCAGGCACAGCAGAAGCAGCGAAATACGGGCGGCGGGCACGGGCGAGCCGTTCACACGGAGAGCCCCATGTAGCGGCGCGGGTTGGCGTTCACGATCTGCTCGGTCACACCCGGCCCGGCCGCTTCAAAGGTCGCTTCCGCTTCTCTGTACGCACCAGGGTAGGTGGAATCGAAGTGCGGGTAGTCGGACCCCCACAGGACGGTGTGTGCGAGGCCCTTGTCCTGCATCCAGGCGAGCCCTTTGGCCTCGTCCGCCTCCATGGAAACGAAGCACTGGCTGGCGAAGATCTCGCTCGGCAGACGCTTGAGCCACGGCGTGTGGTGACCCATCACCTCGAAGTGCTCGTCGAGCCGGTCGAGCCAGTAGGGAATCCAGCCGAGCCCGCTTTCGAAGAAGCCCACGCGCAGCGTCGGGTACCTGTCGAGCACGCCGCCGGCGATCAGATCCATCATCACGGCCATCTGTCCGAACGGGTGCGCGATCATGTGATCGTAGAACACGTTGCCCTCGTAGCGGCCCGTCGAGAAGCTCTGCATGCGGCTGCCGAAGCTGCCGTGAATGGCGAACGCCAGGCCGTCCTCCACCGCGGCCCGCCAGATCGGGTCACAGGCCTCGTCGTAGAGCGCGAGCCCACCGAAGCGCTCCGGGCGGCTGATGAAACCGCGCAGCCCCAGCCCCTTGAGGCGCTTGACCTCCGCGAG
>JASFLG010000391.1:0-4665 GCA_050118205.1 Pseudomonadales bacterium | reverse complement strand
GCCGGCTCGGACCGGCTGTGAGATGCACACAACGCGCCAATCTGCGGAGAAAAGACGTAGCCCATTGTTTTTACGAGCAAAAACATCGGACCAGCAGCACCCACGCCGGCCAGGGCCTGCCGGTTCGCAGAAAACTGTCCGCTCCGGAACAACACTGGCAACGGACGGACTCCGACAACTAGCCGCGGCCACCATCGTCGAACACCGTCGGGTCATCGTCCTCGTCAGCGGCCCGATTTGCGGGCGTCGGGTTGATCCGGGTACGCACGGCTGTGTCGTCGAGCTCGGCGCGAACGACAATCGCCGTGATGTTGTCCCGCGCTGCCGACTCGAGCGCCCGCTCCACGAGCCCCGTGCAGGCGCGCATGCAGTCGCCCAGGCCCAGGAACTGCTGGATCTCCGGATCGGAGACGTAACGGTAGAGCCCGTCACTGCAGAGCAGGAACGTATCACCGTCCTGAACGTCCAGCCGTTCTGCGTCGAGTTCCAGGCGCGGGGTGACGCCGACCGCCCGGGTGATGACATTGGCTTCCGGATGACTGTCTGCATCCGCCGGTGAGACCGCACCGGTATCGATCAGCTCCTGAATGCGACTGTGGTCCCGGGTGAGCTGCGCGAGACGGCCGTTGCGCAGACGATAGGCACGGCTGTCGCCAGCCCAGATCACCATGGCCTCGACCCCGTCCGAGAGCAGGGATACCACGGTGCTGCCCATGATTCTGGCGCGCTTACGGCGGCCTTCCTGCACCAGCTGCTGGTTGGCGCCCTCGAGCGCGAGTCGCGCCTGCTCGATCAGGGAATCGAGGGAACGATCCGCCGGCAGTCGGCCCAGCACATCGACCACCAGGGCGCTCGCATACTCGCCCGCGTCGTATCCGCCCATGCCGTCGGCCACCGTCCAGACACCGGTTTCCGGCCGGTCGAGGACTCCGTCCTCGTTGAGCTCGCGCACCTTGCCGACGTGAGTGGCCGCCGCGGAAACCCAATGGATCTCCCTATCCGCGGACATTGCGGAACCCATCGCGCCTTCGCATTCCTCCTCTCCCGAGCGATGCTCGCCCGAAAAGTCTAGCCGCACAGCAGTCCGAACGATAGGGACCCGTTCGCTGTCAGTTCGCGAACGACAACTCTGTCGGTTCCCGGGCAACACATTTACCGCCCGCAGGCACGTGGCTCCCAGAGCTTTCGAAAATCCCCTCATCAATTCAACGAGTTACAGACAGGGATCGTGCCGGCCACGAGTTGGCCCGGATGATGCAGAGCTGGTGGGCAGAGACAGCAGAACCGGCATCGGTTCCGTTGCGGTCAACCAACGAGCACAGGAGCGCAGAGATGATCGACTTCGACGAGCTGGAGCCCTACGGCGACTATCCTCAGGGTGACGTCGCCCCCATCGAGCACTGGCAGCTCGACGATTTTGCGGACATCACCCCCGTCGGGGAGTGAGCCGTCCGCCCGGCCCGTCGTCAGGACGGGCTATACTGGCCACCATTGAGACAGGAGTACGTACCATGGCCAAACTGGTCATCGAGGATCTCAAAGAAGACAAGCGGCTGGACGAGCGCGCCATGAAAGCGGTCGCCGGCGGTAGCGCCGGGACGGGACTGACCGGCGTCGGCCGTCAGCGGGAGGCGATGCGACCCGGATCGCTCGAGGAGTCGAAGCTCATTCGGGGACTGTTGAAAGCGCCGGCCGCGACACGCTGACCATGCTGGAGCCGGTTGGCCCGGCTAACGGCCGACCAGCCGGCGCAGCTTTCTGGCGATCGGTGCCGGCGCGTTACTGGCGCCGCTGCCGCTCTTGCGTAGCTTGTAGTTGACCGCGGTGATGTCGATCGGCTGCGCCGGCGCACCGGTGGTCTCCTCGAATCGGATCACCGCAAGCGTTACGTTATCCCTTGCACCCCGCTCGAGGGTGATGTCCAGAAGTTCCTGGCTCGCCTCGTCGCAATCGTAATCATCCAGAACGGCAGCCATCTCCGCGTCTTCGACTTCCAGGTTGAGACCATCGCTGCAGAGCAGCACGGTGTCCCCATCGCGCAGCGCGCCCCGAACCTCATCGACCAGCAGCCGCCGGCTGGCGCCCACTGCTCGCGTAATCCGACTCGCCGCCGGGTGCGTACGCGCCTGGGTCTCGTCCACCTCACCCCGGTCGATCAGCTCCTGAAGCTGATTGTGATCGTGCGTGAGCTGCTTGAGTCCCACACCCTGCCGGAGCAGATAGCCACGGCTGTCACCGGCCCAGAGACAGGCATACTCGTTTCGACACGCAAGGAAGATGACGACCGTGGTGCCCATCAGCACGTCCGGGCCCTGGCTCGCAGCCTCGGATTTCACACCCTGGTGGGCCGCATCGAGAATCGCCCGGACGCGGTCCACGTATTCGTCCATGTTGTCCGCCGGTTCCAATCCGCGGAACGCATCCACGACGATCCGGCTGGCCACATCGCCACGAGCGTGGCCGCCCATGCCGTCGGCTACCACCCAGAGGCCCACCTCCGGGCGCGCGAAATACGCGTCCTCGTTGACCTTCCTGCGACGTCCGGCTGATGTGCGGCAGCTGGACCACCAGCGGTAGCTCATGAACAGAACTCCGCCCGCCTGATTGCGGGCATTGGCGAGATGATACAGACAATGATCTGGTAAGGCACGAGGTCGACCCGCCGGCTGTGCGACCGCTCTCAGCGGGGACAGAACTGGCACGCAAAAAAAGACCGGCGGCCACAGGGCCGCCGGTCGGTCCGCAAGGGGGACTGTCAATCAGCCGTCGACGACCGCGAAGCTGATATTGCCGATGACGTCAGTGAAGTTGACACCGCTGACGTTGGCAACGCTGTTGCCGCTTGCCAGGTTCGTGAAGTTGATGCCTCCAATGGCGTAGTCGTTGATCTCCACGCTCATGAGCATGTTCTCGACGAACGCCGGCACGCCGTACAGGCCACCCTTCAGCTCGGCCGAGGCCTCGCCGTCGAGCTCGCGGCTCTCGTTCAGGTTCTCGATGGTGATGGTAGTCATGGTCAGGCGAAGCTCCTCTGTCTGATAGTGAATTGGTTGTGACTGACACTCACGCCGTTGGTATTAGCACGTGCCGTGCCACGTCTGGCGGGAGAAGCCTAACTATCTGTTTTAGCCGGGAATTATCGGTGCTGCACGGATACGGACACGCAGCCCGAAGCGCAAAACACCGCGTGTCTGTCCGATGTCGACAAACAGACCCGACCGAACGTCGGCCCGATCACGACAACCTCGTCCGGCACGGAATCTGCTGTATCACGGCGATCGCGCTCCGGATTCGCCGAGCAGACAGCCAATCGGGCCGCGCACAACGGATTCGCCCGCGGGCGACGCCAGTCCTGTTGGGCTCCTCCTGACGAATCTGTTGGTTTGTCGCGAATGGCCCAACATCGGCGCGGTCTCCTGTGTCCACCTCGAACACAGACCGGAGCCGAACACGCCGTATGACGCCGGCTCCAGCACCGTCCCACCGAGGCTTCCTGGTTGCTACGAGAGTTGGCACGAGACCTGCACTCCAGAGGCGGGAAAGCAGAAACCGGCATAACAGCCTTTCTTTCGAAACTCTTAACCATTTCCACAGGAGACTGAAAATGACGAACCTCGTAATCAGCGATATCGGTCATGATCAGGAGCTCGATGACGCGGCGACCCGCGAGCTGCGGGGCGGCGTCAACTACGGCTTCCTGAGCGGGCTGTTCGCCGGGTCGGACTCCATGTTCCCGGCGCCGTCGATCGTGCAGAACTTCATGATCGACTACGACGAGACGACCATCCAGATCGCACCCGTTAACTTCACCAACATCGCGCAGGACGGCAGCGTTGCCAACGTCGACAACGTGAACTTCACGTCCGTCATCGGCCAGGCTGACATTGCACTCCTCAAAGGTGCCCTCGGCGGCGCGGTTTGAACCCGGACAGACACAAGGAGACGAGCAAAATGACCCATCTAGTCGTAGCAGACCTCGAGCTCGGCGGCGACCTGGACCAGGAGGCCTGCAAGGCTCTTCGCGGCGGAGTTGGAAACGCCGACCTGGGGTTGGAGAACGCCGGCCAGAATGGCAACGGCCTCAGCATGAACCAGCCGGGTACCGGCGTGTTCATCGGCAGCCCGACGATCGTGAACCAGTTCATTTTCGACATGGACACGAACCTGCTGATCGCACCGATCACGGAGCTGGTGAGCACCGTCAGCAACCTGACCGCAACCAACTCCATCCTGCAGGACCTGGATCTGCCCTTCTGACCGAAGAAGCGGACCCGGCAAGAAAACGGAGGCCCTCGGGCCTCCGTTCTTTTTCCGGCTGCGGCGTCACCGTTGCTGCACCACCGTCACCTCGTCGGTCTCTTCAAGTGCCCGCAGCCGTAAGCGGTTGAGACGCAGGAAGTAGCGGTAGTACTCGAGACGGTGAAACTTCAACCCGACCCGGGGGATGTGGGTGAGCCGCTGCCCGAAACTGATCCGGCCCCGAAGATCAAAGTAGCAGGGCACCCCGGACACCCCGTGCCCCCCCAGCGTCCACGCCGCAAAGGCATCCGCGCCGTGCACGAAGCGGAAGTAAGGAAAACGGCAGTGCGCGAGCAGGTGATCGCCGAACCCGCCGAAACCGACCTGCGGCTGGCCGAACGTGTAGAGCCCCGCGACACGTCTACC
>JASFLG010000390.1:0-4672 GCA_050118205.1 Pseudomonadales bacterium | reverse complement strand
CTGCTCTCCGGCGATCTGCGACCGCGGATGGTCGAGGTTCTGAGACACTGCAAGGAGCACTTCTCGGTGGGCTGCATCACCAACAACGTCAAGTCCGGCACGGGTCCCGGCATGGCGCGTGACAATGCGCGTGCCGACGCGGTGCAGGCGGTGATGGACCTGTTCGATCTGGTGGTGGAGTCGAGCGTGGAAGGGATCCGCAAGCCCGATCCGAGAATCTACCGGCTCGCCTGTGATCGCCTCGGCGTGGATCCGGCGCGAACCGTATTTCTCGATGACCTGGGGATCAACCTGAAGCCTGCGCGCGCGCTCGGCATGCAGACCATCAAGGTGGTCGACGAGGATCAGGCGATCGAGGCGCTCTACGCGGTCACCGGACTCCCGTCCCGGGTTTGAGGTCTAGCCGCCTTCCAGGCGTTGCATGAAAAAGACCTCGCTGTCGGGCGAGATCTCCTCCAGATAGGCGTCCTGGTGAATCTGCCCGTCAATCGCGACGGCGCTCTTCATGAGCGCCGCCTCGCTGCCTGGGAAACGTGCTTCAAGCTCGATCAGCAGCTCGCGGACGTTGCCCGCACGGACCTCCACCTCCCGCTGCCCACCCGTATGAGTGAGCAGGTGATCGGGGAACACCACCCTGGCCATGGACCGACCGGTCAGGCGCCCTCGATGGCGGCCAGCACCCGCGGCGGGGAAAGGGGCAGGTCGCTGATACGGATGCCCGTCGCGGCCCGCACGGCGTTTGCAGCGACCGCCAGCGGCGCCACGATCGGAGTCTCGCCCACCCCACGAACGCCGAACGGATGGCTCGGGTTCGGTACCTCGACGATCTGAGTGTCGATCATGGGCATGTCCGATGCGACCGGGATCCGGTAGTCCAGAAAGCCGGGGTTCAGCAGCACGCCCTGCTCGTCGAAGATGTACTCCTCGTTCAGCGCCCAGCCGAGCCCCTGCACGGCGCCGCCCTGGATCTGGCCTTCCACGTAGGACGGGTGAATGGCCTTGCCGGCATCCTGGATGGCCGTATAGCTCAGCACGTCCACCTTGCCGGTCTCCCGATCGACACGCAGGTCGCCGAAGTTGACCGCGAATCCGGCCCCCGGGCCCCGTGCGTTGAGCGATGCGCGGCCGAGCAGCGGCCCCCCGGTACGGGCCGCGCCCGCGGCGATGTCTGCCAGGCTCAAGGGCTTGACGTCGGCGTTGACCCCGGGAGCCGGCACCGCCTGGCCATCCTCCCACTCGACCTGATCCGCATCCACGCCCCAGGTCTTGGCGGCCCGCTCCTTGCACTGGGCAATGATGTCCTCGCAGGCCTGGATCACGGCCATGCCGGTGGCAAACGTCGTCCGACTGCCGCCGGTGACGTTGTTGAAGCCGCTCGCCTCCGTGTCGCCGACCAGCACCCGGATCTGCTCGTAGGGCACGCCCAGCGTCTCGGCCGCCATCAGCGCCATGGAGGCACGCGAGCCGCCGATGTCGGGGCTGCCTTCGATGAGCTGGACGGTGCCGTCCTCGTTGATGTGCACCTCGGCGCTCGACTGCATCCCGGCATTGAACCAGAAGGCGGCCGCCACGCCGCGGCCCGCTCCTTCCGGGACGGGCTTTTTGTAGTTCGGATGATTCTTGGCCGCTTCCAGGCACTCGCGAAAACCGATGGCCGGGAACTTCGGTCCGTAGGCGGCCTGAGAGCCCTCCGTCACGGCGTTCTTCAGCCGCAGGTCGATGGGGTCCATGCCGAGCTCGCGGGCCAGCTCGTCCAGGGTGGACTCCATGGCGTGCATGGACTGCGGCGCCCCGGGCGCCCGGTAAGCCGCGACCTTGGGCTTGTTCACCAGCACGTCGAAGCCTTCGATCTTGAAGTTCTCCAGCGCATAAGGCGCAAACACGCACATGGAACCGGCGCCCATGGGCGCGCCGGCGAAGGCACCCGCCTCGTAGGCGAGCCACGCGGTGGCCGCTGTGATGGTGCCGTCCTTCTTGGCGCCGACCCGGATCCGGCAGTGGCTGCCCGCCGCGGGACCGGAGGCGCGGAACACCTCCTCCCGGGTCATCACCATCTTCACCGGCCGACGCGCCTGCCGGGACAGCAGCACGGCCACCGGCTCCAGGTAGACCACGGTCTTGCCGCCGAAGCCCCCGCCGATCTCCGAGGCGATGAACTTCAGGTCGGCGACGCTCATGTCGAGGATGTTGGCGGTCATGGTGCGGAAACCGAAGTGACCCTGGGTGCAGCACCACACCGTCGCTTGCCCGGACTCGTTGACGCTGGCCGTGCAGGCGTGCGGCTCGATGTAACCCTGGTGCGCCATGGGAATGCGGTACTCGCCCTCCACGATCACGTCCGCCTGCTCGAAACCTTCCTCCACGTTGCCCCGCGCGAGGGTCATAACCTCCGCAATATTACTTGGTGTATCAGTAGGTTGAGGGGCATTCTTAGTAAAACACCTGTCATTGACCAGAGGCGCGTCGGGCGCCATGGCCGCGTCCAGGTCGAGGACCGGGGGGAGCACCTCGTAGTCCACCTCGATGGCTTCCAGGGCCGCCTCGGCCAGAGCGGACGACGTGGCGGCCACCGCCGCGACGGCATGCCCGTGATAGAGCACCTTGTGACGGGCCATGACGTTCTGAGCCAGGTCCGCGACGTCTCCGCCGCCCTCGCCGCCAATCTCCGCCGAGTGCGCACCGGGGAAATCGGCGCCGCATACGGCCGCGCAGACGCCGGGCATGGCGAGCGCCCTGGAGACGTCCACCTTGCGGATTCGCGCGTGCGCGTGAGGGCTGCGCAGGACCTTGCCGTAAAGCATGTTCGGCAGGTTGAGATCCGCGCCGAACTGCGCCCGTCCCGTCACCTTGTCGACGCCGTCCGGACGTACCGGGCGGGAACCGATAAACTTGAAGTCTCTTGCGTCTGCCACTGCTGTCTCCTTGAGTTCGTTCTGCCTCAGGCCTCGTGGGCCAGGGTGGTCGCTGCGTCCTGGACGGCCCGAATGATCTTGTCATAGCCCGTGCACCGGCAGAGGTTGCCCGCCAGCCAGTAGCGGATGGTCTCCTCGTCCGGTTCCGGGTGCTTATCCAGCAGCGCCTTGGTGGCGACGATGTAGCCCGGCGTGCAGATACCGCACTGCAGGGCCGCATGCTCGAGAAACTTCTGCTGGATCGGATGCAGCCCTTCCCGGGTGGCGATGCCCTCGATGGTGGTCACCTCGGCGCCACCCGTCTCAACCGCGAGCACCAGACACGAGCAGACCAGGCGCCCGTTCAGGAGCACGCTGCAGGCACCGCAGTCTCCCGTGGAGCAGCCTTCCTTGGTGCCGGTCATGTCGAGCTCCTCGCGTAGAACCTCGACCAGGGTCTGTTCCGGGGCGCAGAGAAACTCCACAGCCTCGCCGTTGATGGTGGTGGTGACGTGTACCTTACTCATAGTCCTTCCCGATGATGACTGGACAGACGCTTCAGACGCCGAGGGCCCGATCGCGGGCAATGGCGCCGGCCCGGCGGCAGAGCACGCCCACCACCTTGCGCCGGTAATCGATGGTGCCGCGTTTGTCCGAGATGGGTGACGACGCTTCGCTGCATGCGGCGCCCGCGGCGGCCAGCGCCGCGTCGTCCACCCGTGTCCCGAGGAGCGCATCAGCCGCGCCGGGGACCAGGATGGCCGTGGGGGCCACCGCACCGATCGCCACCCGCGCCGCCGTGCAGACACCATCGCCATCCAGCTCCAGGCGCACGCCGCAGCCGGCCACCGCGATGTCCATCTCGGTTCGCGGGATCAGCCGCAGATATGCTTCTCCCGACCGTGGCCCCGGGTTGGGGAGCCGGATACCGAGCAGCAGCTCGCCGGGCTCCAGCGCGTTGGTGCCCACCCCGGTGACGAAGGACTCCACCGGCAGCTCCCGCTCGCCGTCCGGACCCGCGATCACGCAGATCGCACCGGCGGCGATCATGGCGGGGATGCTGTCCCCCGCCGGGGACGCGTTGCAGAGATTGCCGCCCATGGTGGCGCGCCCCTGGATCTGGGTCGAACCGATCAGGTCCGCAGCCTCGAGCAGTCCCGGAAACAGTGCCTTCAGGTCGGCGTTCTCGTTCAGCACCGCGCTCGGTATGGCAGCACCGATGAACGTCTCTCCGGCACCGATCTCCAGCCGGTTGGTCTCGGCAAGACCCTTGATGTCGACCAGCGTCCGCGGTCCCCTGTCGATGCTGCGCATCTGCACCAGCAGGTCCGTCCCGCCGGCCAGGACCTGAGCCCGTGTGGACCCGGCGGCGGCCTGCGCAAGTACGGACGTCGCTTCTTCAACGGTCTTAGGCGCCACGTAGGCGTATGGGGCCATCCTACCTCCGTCTCTCCCATGTGAATCTGGAATCGTGCCGCGGCTGCGGCGCAACAGCAGAATCTATCACGAAGAAGGCGAACGGGGGAATCTCGCGGGGTGCGCTTGCTATAATCCCGCGCCTTTCCGTCGAGTCGAGTCCATGCAGCAAGATCCGGTGATGACCGACCAGTACACCGACCACCTCCGCGAGCTGGAGCGGCGCTGGCAGGCTTCTCTGGACGAGGCGGGATACGATGCCGCCGTCATCGCCGCTGGCGAGCCGAGAAACTACTTTCTCGACGACCAGGCGCCGCCGGTCCGGCTCAACCCGCACTTCCTGCAGTGGTGCCCGGCGCAGACCG
>JASFLG010000389.1:0-4673 GCA_050118205.1 Pseudomonadales bacterium | reverse complement strand
CTACGGCGGCGGGCACGTGATCTTCGTGGCCGGCACGGATGCGCGGATCAGAGCCGTGGTCAGCCAGGTGCCGGGCATGGGTCAGGCGCCCGATGCGCACGGCTTTGCCCACATGAGCCCGGAGGGGCAGCAGATCGCCGCCGCCATGGCGCGCGGGGAGGTGGACGTGGTGCCGCGGCCTGCCGACATGCCGGATTCCCTGAAGGGGGCGGGCGACAACCGCACCATGTGGCTTTACCTTCCCCGGGTCGCGGCGCGCAACATTCGGGTACCAACGCTCATCATCGATCAGGAAGAAGAGGAGTACGGCGGGCGGGAGAACTCCGGGCTCGCCGCCAGGAACGGGATACCCGAATCCACCAGGGTCGCCTACCACGTGCTGCCCGGCTCCCACTACGACATCTATGATCGGAACTATCGGCAGAGCGCGCAGCTGGCCCGCGACTGGTTTCTCGAGCATCTTGGCGACGGAACCACAGTTAGCGCTCGATGAACGGACAACACGGATCAGATCAGGACAGACCAGAGGAGAGACACCATGGCACACGATCTCATCATCAGCGGCGGCTCGGTCATCGACGGTTCCGGCGCCCAGGCGATCCGGGCGGACGTGGCGATAGACGGCGACCGGATCACCCGTGTGGGTGACCTGTCCGGCGCCGAGGCCGCACGGACCATCGACGCCACCGGCAGGATCGTCACCCCCGGATTCATCGACCTGCATACGCACCTGGATGCCCAGGTCGGCTGGGACCCGGAGATGCGTTCGAGCTCCTATCACGGGGTGACGACGGCGCTGATCGGCAACTGCGGCGTCACCTTCGCGCCGGTCAGCAAGGCCAACCATCGCTTGCTGGCCGAGCTCATGGAAGCGGTCGAGGACATCGGCGCGGATGCCATCATGGACGGCCTGCCCTGGAACTGGACGAGCTACGGCGAGTATCTCGACGCGGTGCAGCGGCTCGAACCCGCCCTCAACGTCGTGGGTCTGGCCGGGCATTCGGCCATCCGCTTCGAGGCCATGGGCGACAAGTCCATGGACGAGGGGGTACAGGCCACGGACGACGAGCTCGAGCACATCTGCCGGCTGGTCCGGGAATCCATGGAGCAGGGCGCGGCGGGTTTCTCCACGTCCCGCTTCCTCGGTCACCGGGTACCGGATGGCCGGCTGACGCCCGGCACCTGGGCCGATCTCAGGGAAACGGAAGCCATACAGCGGGCCGTGATCGAAGGCGGCGGTCGCGGCGGCCTGTTCCAGGTAGCGCCGGACATGCAGACCCGGCGCAACGTCGAGCTGGCCATGTTCGAGAAAGGCGCCGAGCTGGGTTGCCACGTGATGTACTCGGGTGGCGCCGGGCCGGACGGGGACGGCGGCGTATCACGCACCGCGGAGTTCCTCGATCGCAACAACACCGACGGCCGGCACATGACCAGCATCTGCCACACCCGACCCAGCGGTGCCATGTTCGGCCTGGCCCAGGCGATTCCTTTCCGCAACACACCCTGGAAAGAGCTCATGCAGCTGCCGAGCATCGCAGACCGCGTCGCGGCGCTGAAGGATCCGGCAACCCGGGAAAGACTGCTGAAGCGCTCGAAGGAGACCGGCTTCACGGTGGATCCGGCCCGCCTGCATCCCATGGGTACCGGCGAACGGCCGGATTACGACATGGCACGGCAGCGCAGCCTGGCGCAGCTCGCGGCCGCGGAAGGCGTTGATCCGGTGGATCTGTACGTGGAGCGGCTGATCGCTTCCGAGGGGCGCGAGCTCTGGAACTTCTGGGCCTTCGGTGGCGCGCTGGAGAACCAGTGGGCCTACATGCGGATGCCGCACTGCATTCCCATGCTCGCCGATGCAGGCGCGCACGTCGGCGTGTTCACGGACACGGACTCCCCGACCTTCCTCCTCAGTGAGCTCACCCGGCGACAGGGTGTGTACACGCTGCCGGAAGCCATCCACCGGATCACCCAGGCATCGGCGGACGTGCTCGGGCTGAAGCAGCGCGGCCTGGTGAAGGAAGGCTGGTATGCGGACCTGAACGTGATCGACTACGAGAACCTGGAAACCGGCTACCCGTATTATGTGAACGACTTTCCGCACAATGGCGGCCGCTACATCGTCGAGAGCCAGGGATACGTGGCCACCCTCGTCGGCGGCAGGACCATCGCGGAGAACGGCCGGCTCACCGGCACACGGCCGGGACGGGTCATCCGCGAGTTTGCCAGAGATTGAGTCGAGCCGGCGCGGACCGGCTGCGCGACTTCACGCGGATCAGGCGGGGATCGTTCACCCCGCCTGATTGGCCGTCAGAGCCTGCTCGACGATGCCGGCAAAGAAGCTCGCTCCGTAGATCAGGGCATCGTCGTTGAAATCGTAGTGCGAGTTGTGCAGCGGGGCGCTGCCTCCGTTGCCGAGAATCAGGTAGCAGGAAGGCACCTGCTCCGACATGAACGAGAAGTCCTCCGAGCCGGTGCCGGGTGGGGAATCGACCATGACCTCGCTCTCCCCGACGAGGCCGCGACACAGGTCGGCCGCCGTGCGGGTGACCGCTGCGTCATTGACGACGGGATGAAAGACGATCCGGAAGTCCACTTCCGCGCTGCCGCCGTGCGCAGCCGCAATGGACGTGGCGCGCTGGTGCATCCGTGTTTCGATCTCCTTCATCAGCTCGACGGACAGGGTTCTGACGGTCCCCGAGAGACGCGCACGGTCCGGAATCACGTTGTAGGCATCACCGGCATGGAGCTGGGTCACCGACAGCACCGCGGTATCCGACGGTCGCGTGTTGCGCGATACGATGGACTGCAGGGAGGTCACCAGCTCGGCGGCAATCAGCACCGGATCCACCCCCTGGTCCGGAAACGCACCATGTGCACCCCTGCCGATCACGTCGATGTCGAAGAAGGCACCCGCCGCGGTGCGGATACCGGCCGTCGCACCAAACCGGCCGACGGGAACACCGGGCGCATTGTGCATGGCGTAGAGCTCGTCGCAGGGAAACTTCTCGAACAGCCCGTCTGCGATCATGGCCCGTGCGCCACCGATACCCTCCTCGGCGGGCTGGAAGATGAAGTGCACCTGACCCCGGAAGTTACGCGTCTCGGCGAGGTACTTCGCCGCACCGAGCAGCATGACGGTGTGCCCGTCGTGACCGCAGGCATGCATGGTGCCGTCGATGGTCGAGCGGTGCTCGACGGGGTTGTCCTCGTGGATCGGCAGCGCGTCCATGTCGGCCCGCAGCCCCACCGAGCGTGTCTCGTTACCCTCGCGCAGGATGCCGACCACACCCGTCCTGCCGATGCCACGAACCACGTCGATGCCGAACTCGGCGAGCTTCCGCGCCACGAACTCCGCCGTTCGATGCTCTTCGAAACCCAGCTCGGGATGGGCGTGAATCGCCCGGCGCCAGGTGCGGAGCTGCGGCTCCATGGCGACGATGGCATCGATGAGCGGCATGGCGGTGTCCTCGCGGCAGTTGACCCTGAGTCTCTCAGATACGAAGCGCTCCGGCGAAGTCCGGTTTCGGCAGAGCTCGATGCCCGTTCATTTCAGCTCCAGACCGCGCACGGGCAGGCCGGCCGCCTCGTAGCAGCGGTCGATGACGCGCATCTGGGCGACCGCATCGTCCGCGTCGGTATGAAGCGGCTCGCCCTCCTCCACGGCGGCGATGAACGCGTCCAGCTGGTAGCCGTAGGTCGAACGGCGATCACGGGTCTCCACGGTGCGACGCCCGTCGATGTCCGTGATGATGCTGTGGCCCATCTGCGGCGCCAGCGGATTGATCACGGTCAACGTGCCCTGATCGCCGGTGACCACGAGCCTGGCACTGAAGGTGGTGTCGGCCCGCATGTCCCCGCAGACCCGGGCCTCGACACCCGACGGGAACACCAGATGCGCCTCGAGACAGCTGTCCACGTAAGGGGGGCCAACGACCGCCTGGGCGGTCACCGCCTCCGGCTCCTCTCCGGTGATGTGGCGCGCCCAGGAGATGGGGTAGCAGCCGATATCCATGGTCACCCCGCCGCCCAGCTCGTAGATGTTGCGGATGTTGTCCGGATCACGCACCGCTATCCGGAACTCCGCATCGATCTGCCGGATCGTACCGAGCAACCCCGAATCGTAGATCTCCCTGGCACGCAGAAAGACCGGGTGGTAGCGATAGTGGAACGCGTCCATGAGCACCAGCCCCGTCTCGGCGGCGACGGCCGCCATCTCCTCCGCTTCCCTCGCGTTGGATGCAAATGACTTCTCGCAGAGAACGTGCTTGCCGGCGCGCAGCGCCCTGATCGACCACTCGCGGTGCATGGAAATCGGCAGGGGGTTGTACACGGCATTGATCCGCGCATCGTCCACCACCTCGTCGTAAGTGTCGTACACGCGGCCGATGTGGTGCCAGCGCGCAAACCCCTCCGCGCGCGCCCGATCACGCGCGGCGATGCAGCGGATGGTGGCCCGCGGCTCGTCCGCGCAGGGATAGACGAGCGCCTTCGGCGTGATGTTGGCCGTGCCGAGCGTACCGAACTCGATCACGCTGCCCCCCCTCTAGTCCGTCAGTCTCCCAGGTTCACGATCATCTTGCCCATGTTGGCGCCGGTGAAGAGCCCCATGAACGCCTCCGGCGCCTTGTCGATGCCCTCGAACACCGTCTCCTTGTAGGAGATCCGGCCCGAGGAGA
>JASFLG010000388.1:0-4694 GCA_050118205.1 Pseudomonadales bacterium | reverse complement strand
TTTTCGTTTGGCGGGCTGCGGGGGAGGTCGCAGGAGCACCCTCCGGGTTCGACTCGGAGGCTTGCGCGAAGCATTGCTTCGGGTAAGCCGGAGAGAACGTCGTCGCGAAGCGACGGCGGCCCCGAAAGGGGTGAGCGTTCCGCCCGAGCGGAACGCGAATAATGCCTCCCCGGGAAACGGGCGATGACCCCGGTGATGTGAAAAGGGCCCGTCGGGCTCTTTTTCGTGTGGCCGGATGCGAGGGAGGTAGCGGGAGAACGGGAGCGGTTCCGCTACGCTCAGATACCGGTAGAACCGCGTTCGGCCGCGTCGTTCTCCAGCTCAGACGCATCCTCCGCTTCGATTTTCCCCTTGTTGCGCCGCTTCTCCCGCTTCTCTTCGGCCTTGCGCTTTTTTTCCATCTCGCGCTGCCGCTTCGCAAATGTGTGCCGATTCTTCGCCATTCGATTCCTCCGTCGGGACAAGCAAAAAGCGGCCCAAGAGGGCCGCTTGATGTTTTGCGCAGCGGTTCAGAGTCCCGCTGCATCAGCGGAGTCAGGCAGCCTGAAGGTTGCTCGCAGCCTTCTTGCCGCGCTCGCTGATCACTTCGTAGCTGATACGCTGACCTTCGGCCAGCGTCTCCAGCCCGGCCTTCTGGACCGCGCTGATGTGTACGAAGACGTCACTGTCACCCGATTCCGGGGCAATGAATCCGAAACCCTTGGTAGGGTTGAACCATTTGACGGTTCCTGTAGCCATGATTGGCCTCCATGTAACAAATGTCCGCGCGCAATCGGGCGCGGTGACGAACAATCTCGGTGTTGTGGGTGACTTGACGAGACCGTCTCTCAATGAACTCGGGAGACGGGTAACTGGAAGGCAGGCCAAAACATAGATCGCGCGGGCACGGTATGCGAAACAGCGGTAGAACACAAGCAGTTTCGCCACTTTCTCGCCGGGTTGGTGCGCCACGTCACTGCATCCGCCGGAAGCGTGCGCTCCAGGAAGAGGGCGATCGCGGTTCGCCAGGACAGCCCCTGTCAGTTTACCCGACGTCCCGCGCAAACCACGAACGGTGAGACGGCAGGACCTGGCAGAGAATGCCGAGAAACACATAGTCGAGCATGTCGTTCACCGCCGACCACTCCTGCAGCACGTAGTGCCCGAACATCAGGCACAGCATGAACGCGAACCACGCGTACACCACGAACGCTTTGTGGCGAGTGCTGAACAGCGCCAAGCCGATCAGGAGCTCCACCCAAGGGGTGGCGTGCAGGAACGCATCCACCAGGGCGGTGGGCAGGTGGATTCTAAGATCACCTTGAAAAAGGGCGGAGTAGTAGTCGAAGAATCCGCCACCGCTGAAGAGCTTGCTCGTGCCCGCGGTCAGCAGGATGAGAATCATGGTGATTCGAACGATCCGTTCGGCGTCCTTGATTTTGTTTGCGTCGATCATTCGTCAGGTTCCCCAGGTTGTCACTGATGCGCGCGCCCGGTGCCCCAGGGCGCCGGGATGCACGACCAGTGTAAGGGATCGCTTGATCTGACCAGTATCATGGCTGTATCACCGCCGTTCAGCGCAGCAGACGTCTGCGTCGGATCGCAGATCGGTTGGGGTCTCGCCTTCGGCACCATGGAGAAGCGGGAAAGCTTCGTCGCGTATGCGGCGCGGGATCAGGATGCCTGGCGCGGCGGCGATCGCCAGGACGCGCTTGGACGGAACGCGCCTAGGCAAGCCTGCATCCGGCCGCGACCGATACATACACAGCGATTGCAAATTTTGCAATGACTCTGCGCTCAGTGCGGCCGATTGCTGTTTCCATCCGTCGGCATCTTCGCGCCGTAGCGTCCGGTGAGATAGGTGGCGCTGGTGCCGTGCAGCAGTACGGATGCGGCAATGACCAGGCTCGCGGCGGTCCAGATCGGCCCCAGTGCCGGCGTTCGCTGCACCAGCATCGCGTAGTACAGCGCGGCGACACCGATGGGGCCGAACCAGCCGACGAACAGCATGTCACGACGGGTCTGAATGGCCGGGACGACGCGCCGGAGCAGGGCGACCACGGGGAGACGGCGCAACAGCAGCACGCCGCCGGCGAAGAGCACGAGCTCACCGCCCATGGTCTGCCATTCGGCCCAGGGGAGCTGCATACCGATCAGCGCAAACACCGGCTGCTCGAAGAAACGCTTCATCGTTTCGTGCAGCTCGCGCTTCTGTGCCTCAAGCCGGCCCGTGATGGCACGGTTCAGCATGAGCCCGCTGGTGAAGGCGGCCAGCAGACCATCGCCGCCCATCAGGCTGATGCCGCCCATCGCCGTCAGCGCCAGGGCGAGGCTGACCGACGCGAGCGAGGCATGCTCGGCCGCCGGATGCCGCTGGGCCCAAACCAGCACCCGGCCCCCAAGATAACCGGCAGCGGCGCCGAGGAGCGCCGCGGTGAGCACGTCCCAGAGCAGCGTCTTGATCAACCACTCCGACCAGGCGTCAGGCGATGGCAGGGTCAGCAGGAGCAGCGGGAGAATCAGCAGCGGCAACGCCAGCGCATCGTTGGCCCCGGACTCGCAGGCGATCAGGTGGCGGATGCGTTCCGGAACGTGCGCCACCGCGAGCTTGCCGGAGACGATGGAACTCGCCACGACCGGGTCGGTGGGTGTGAGAACCGCGCCGAGAATGAGCGCCTGCAGCCAGGGTAGATCGAGTAGACTCCAAGCGAGCACGGAAGCGACCAGCCACATGGCCGGCATGACCAGCCCCAGCATGGCGGCCACCGAACGCCAGGCGCGGCGGATGTAATCCGTCGGCAGCGTGAGGGCGACGTCGAGCAGCGCCAGCGACAGGGTCAGACGGGCCACGTCCCGGAGCAGCACCTGCGGGTCTCCCCAACCTGCGAGATCGAACCAGTCGAGCACCTGGGGACCGATGATGATCCCGGCCGCCAGTGCCACCGCGGGCTCGGAGACGTGCCAGCGGTTCTTGATCAACCCGGATGTCAGCCCCAGCACCAGCAGCAGGGCACCGAAGAAGAGCAACGCGCTGTCCATGTGGTTCATCGCTCTTTCGCTTCACGGCGAAACATCCGATGCGGAAAAGCAAGTTGTGCGCCAGTCCCGCTCGGTGACCGACCGGTGCGAGGCGGCGTCGCCGGCGGTGGGCTCGTCAGCCCGTGACGTTCGCCACGCTGGGCTGATCGGAAGAGCGGCGGCGGGGGCTGTTGGCGGGACCGCCAGCAGGCGCGTCGGCAGGTCGCGCGCTGCCATCGGTCTGCTTGCTCAGCACGTAGCGGCCGAGCGCCCGTGCCGCGTCCTTCTCGGTGGGGTAGGGCCCGACCCGGCCTTCCCGGGCGGAGAAGTACCAGCCGTCGTCCGCTTCCTGCAGACGGCGCTTTGCATCGGGGCTGTTCAGATTGTCGAGAATCAGGTGTGTGCTCGAGGTGATCCGCCGGGAAATCTCTTCCAGAGGCATCTCCAGCACAACGGGGCGCTCGTCCACGCTGCAGGTTACCCGCGCGCTGCCCTCTGCTTCGTTCACGGCAACGACCATGAACAGGCAGCCATCCTCGGCGAAGAGCCTGCCTTCGAAACGCTTGGTTCTCACGATGACGATTCCTTTCGTGGCAGAGCGTTCATCTTATGAAGGGGCTCGCAGAGGATCTGAGACCCGGTTCACAATTTCGAGCCGCCCCGTCTAACCTATGTGGATGCGCCGTATCGTTTTTCCATTCGCCATCGCCGGCGTGCTCCTGTCGCTGCTGGTGCTTGCTGCATACGCGGCGTTCCCGCAGCTCGCGGGCTGGCTCGCTGCCCGGGAAGCGCATCGACTCGGGCTCACCGGCCTCACCGTGCAGACGGAGCGGCCGGGCCTCGAGGGGCTCCGGATCGACGCGCTTGGTGCCACATCGTCCGAACTCGGGGTGCAGCTGCGAGACGTTCGGCTGCGCTGGAGCTGGGAATCGCTCCGCCAGGGTCGGCTGCTGGCGGTTGGGGTGGCTTCGGCGTCCGTCGTCGTCCTGCGAGGCACCGGCGAACCGGGCACTGCGACGGGTCATGGCGACGGGACTTACCCGATGCCGGGTGCGGTGAAGGCAACCGTTGCCGCTGCGTTCGAGCGTCTGCCGTTCGACCGGGCAGAGATCGAGGCGCTTTCGCTCGAAGTGCCGTTGCTCGGTCTCGCTGCCGCGGGCAGCGCCGACTATCGGGACGAACGGCTGGCGGTGCGTCTCGAGGCGCGCTCACCGGAAAAGGCGCGCGGCCTCGATGCGGCAGCGACGATTGCCGCGAGTGGCGAGCTGGCGGTGACCGTGCGCGAGGCAGAGGGGGAGGAGCTCGTGCGCCTGACCTCGGCTCTGCCGGAGGACGAGCTGATCGTCGATGCGACGGTGAATCTCTCCGGATTCGGCTGGCGGACCCTGAGCGTGATGGCGGGGCTGCCTGCCGGTGACGGTCACCTCACCGGCCAGTGGCGGTTGACCGCTCCGTGGCCGCCGGACGATGGCCTCGATTGGCAGGAGGTATCCGGTTCCGGCCCTTTCACGCTGGTCTGGTCATCCGCCGATGGGCACCTCTCTGTGCCTGAGCTCAAAGGGGACCTGAAGCTGTCGGGCGGGGCGCTGACGGCCGCGGTGAGCGGCCGGCTGGACGGAAAGTGGGAGGCAGCAGTGCTGGAAGCACGGCCCACGCAGGTCCGGGTTGCGCTCGACGGTCCCAGCATGGAGACAGAG
>JASFLG010000387.1:0-4715 GCA_050118205.1 Pseudomonadales bacterium | reverse complement strand
CATGTAAAATGAGCCGATGACGAACCAGGCACACCACCCGGCGGAAACCACGGTGGTCGTCGGCATGTCCGGCGGCGTCGACTCATCCGTGGCAGCGCTGCTGCTCAAGGAGCAGGGCTATCGTGTGCGTGGGCTCTTCATGAAGAACTGGGACGAGGACGACGGCACGGAGTACTGCACCGCGGCGGCCGATCTGCTCGATGCGGACCAGGTGTGTCACCGGCTCGGCATCGAGCTGCACACAGCCAACTTTGCCGCCGAGTACCGGGACAACGTGTTCAGCGACTTTCTCCGTGAGTACGCCGCCGGACGGACGCCGAATCCGGACGTCCTCTGCAATCGTGAGATCAAGTTCAAGCAGTTCATGGATCAGGCGACCCGGCTCGGTGCCGATCTGATCGCCACCGGTCACTATGCCCGGGTGGAGCCCGGAGACGACGGCCGGCCGGTGCTCAGAAAGGGTGTCGACGCCGGCAAGGACCAGACTTACTTCCTGCAGGCGGTTCCGATGGAGAAGCTGGCCCGCTGTCTGTTTCCGCTCGGGACGCTGACCAAGGACCGCGTGCGCGCCATCGCCCGGGAGGCCGGTTTTCTGAACCATCGCAAGAAGGACAGCACGGGCATCTGCTTCATCGGCGAGCGGCGCTTTGCGGACTTCCTGGCCCGCTACCTGCCCAGCCGCCCGGGACCGATCCGCGACCCGTACGGGCGCACGGTCGGCCGGCATCGAGGGCTTGCCTACTACACCATGGGTCAGCGGCAGGGCCTCGGAATCGGCGGCCTGCCCGGACGCCCGGAGGCGCCGTGGTTCGTGCTCGACAAGGACACGACCAGCAACGTCCTCTTCGTCACCCAGGATACCGCCGCGCTCGCAGGCCGGTGGCTGTCGGTAGGCGACGTCAACTGGCTGGTGCCGCCACCGGCGCTGCCGCTGGCGGCCGCGGCGAAGATCCGCTACCGCCAGACCGATCAGCCCTGCACCATCGACTTCCGTGCCGACGGGCGGCTGCGTGTCCACTTTGCCCGGGCGCAACGCGCCATCACGCCGGGCCAGTACGCGTGCTTCTATCTGGGCGACGTGTGCCTCGGAGGCGGGGTCATCGAATCCCGGGAGCCGCCCCGCCCCGTCGCGGCATCGCCCACGGCGCTGGCCGCATGAACGTCGACCGCGTCGGCGATCTGACGGACTACCGATCCCTGTCTCTGGCAGGCATCGTGCTGGCCGCCGAGCTGGTGCGGGCAGACGCGCACGGCGAGCACCCCGACGACGCCGCCGCCGAAGCCGTGAAACGCGCCATCCCTACCCAGCATGCGGACAACCTGCGCGAGGTCTTCGGGCAGATCACGGACTTCCGCCCCGGGGTAACCGGGGCGATCGCAGCACTCGAAGGGGGACCGCGAGACCCGGACGTTCTGCGCTACACCCTGCAGATCATCGAGCTTGCCGGTCTGCTGCGCCGCTCACCCCAGGTCGTCGAGCGGCTCGGCCGGGAGCTCGACCGGTTGCCACAGGACCCGACCGACGGCGAGCTCGCCCGCGCCTACCAGGCTTCCATCAGCACGCTCGGCAAGCGCATCCAGGTCACCGGCGACCCCGACCGCCTGAAGCGGGAGGACACGGCCGAGCAGATCCGCGCCCTGCTGCTCGGCGGTGTCCGCTTCGCCTGGCTCTGGCACCAGCTCGGTGGCCGCCGCTGGCACCTCGTGCTGAAACGCAAGGAGGTGCTGCGTGCGCTCAAGGCCCTGGACACCGTTCTGCAATCGACCATTCACTGATCACGACGGAAGCCCGCATGAACCTGGACCCCCTGCTCGCCCTGAGCGCCCTCGATGGCCGCTACCGCAGCAAGATCGAGCCGCTCGCGCCGATCCTCAGCGAGTTCGGACTCCTGCACGCGCGCACCGAGGTGGAATGCCGCTGGTTCAAGGCACTGGCCGCAGCGTCGGCGGTCACCGATCTGCCTCCGCTCAGCGCTCTGCAGGAGGAAGCCATCGACCGGATCTACCAGGACTTTTCCCTCGACGATGCCACCCGCATCAAGACGCTGGAGCGCACCACCAATCACGACGTGAAGGCCGTTGAGTATTTTGTCAAGGAGAAGATCCGGACGATCGAAGGCCTCGCGCCCCACGTCGAGTTCGTCCACTTCGCCTGCACTTCCGAGGACATCAACAATCTCTCCCACGCGCTGATGCTGGTTCGTTCCCGGGACGTGCTGCGCGGCACCATGCAGCGGTTGATCAGCGCGGTCGACGCTCTGGCGCAGGCCAATGCCGGGCTCGCCATGCTTTCCCGCACCCACGGCCAGCCGGCATCGCCGACTACTCTCGGCAAGGAGATGGCCAATGTCCGGGAGCGTCTCGCGCGTCAGGCGTACACCCTCGACGGACTCCAGGCCCTCGGCAAGATGAACGGCGCCGTGGGCAACTTCAATGCCCATCTCGCCGCGTATCCCGACGCGGACTGGCCCGCCATCGCGGCAGCGTTCGTTGTGGATCTGGGACTGACGCCCAACACACATACCACCCAGATCGAGCCGCACGACTACATGGCGGAGTGGTTTCACACGCTCTGCCGTTTCAATCAGGTGCTCCTCGACTTCGACCGCGACGTGTGGAGCTACATTTCCATCGACTACTTCCGGCAACGCAAGGTGGAGGGTGAGACCGGCTCGTCCACCATGCCGCACAAGGTCAACCCCATCGATTTCGAGAACTCGGAAGGCAATCTGGGTGTCGCGAACGCCCTGCTCGAGCACATGGCTGCAAAGCTCCAGGTGTCGCGCTGGCAACGTGATCTGTCGGACTCGACGGTGCTGCGCAACATCGGCAGTGCCCTCGGTCACTGCCTGGTGGCTTACGAGGCCACCCTGAAAGGGCTCGACCGGCTGGAGGTGAACGACGCCATCATCACCGCCGACCTCATGGACCGCTGGGAGGTGCTCGCCGAAGCTGTGCAGACCGTCATGCGCCGCTATGGTGCCGAGGAGCCCTACGAGCAGCTGAAGGCGCTGACCCGCGGTCAGCAGATGGACGAGGCCCTCTACCGGGAAGTGCTCGCCGGACTCGACATACCGGACGACGCCCGCAGATCCCTGGAGGCGCTGACACCCGCTGCCTACGTGGGGCTCGCTGCGCGTCTCGCACGGGAGCGCCAGGAGGAATGACATGAACGTGCACGTGGTCGACGCCGACTGGCACTCTCAGCAGGCCGAGCTGATGGCCATCCGCCGCGCGGTGTTCATTGACGAGCAGAAGGTCCCGGAGGCCATCGAGTGGGACGGTCAGGACGATCGGGCCCGCCACTTTCTAGCCATCAATCAGGCCGGTCAGCGTATCGGCTGCGCGCGACTGCTGCCCGACGGGCAGATCGGCCGCATGGCCGTGCTGGCGCACGAGCGTCGCAAGGGCGTGGGCGGACAGCTTCTCGAAGCGGCGTTGGAGGCTGCCCGGGAACTCGGCCTCACCCAGGTGTTTCTCAATGCCCAACGCCCGGCTGTGGATTTCTACCACAAAGCCGGTTTTCTGCCGGAGGGCGACGAGTTCTCCGAGGCCGGCATTCCGCACCAGCGGATGACCCTGGCATTGCCGATTCCCTTCGAGGCACCCGGCGAGGTGGCGAAGCCCGTCATCCGCGAGGAATCCCCGCCGGCCGCCGCTGCCGCCGCGGAGCTCACCCAGCACGAGGGCGAGGGTGCCTGCGTGGAAGCCCTGCTCACTGCCCTGTCCTGGCCGCTACGCACCGTGCGCATCTACAGCCAGACTCTGGACCACCAGCTCTTCGACCGGCCGGATGTCACGGACGCGCTGTCCGCCTTCGTGCGCAGCGGTCCGCCCACCCGGCTGCTGGTGCTCATTCACTCCTCGGGCAGCATCGTCAGCCGCGGCCACCAGCTGGTGGAGCTGGCCCGGCGCCTGAACAGCAAGATCGAGATCCGGACCGTCCCCACTGAGCTTGCCGTGGACCGTCACAGCTGCGTGATCAGCGACGAGCAGGGCTATCTCCTGCTGCCGGACCACGAGACGTACCAGGCGATCGCCAACCGCTACGATCCGGTCCAGGCGCAACGCCTGGCCGACCGGTTCGACTATCTCTGGGAGCGCAGCGCCACGGATCCCGAGCTGCGCGTCCTGCGCCTGTAGCCGGCCAGCGCGTCCCGTCCGTCAGCCACTGAGCTCTGCGTCTGCCGCGCTCAGCAGGCTCTGAAGCCCTGCATAGTCCTCAGCCGCCGGGTACTGCGGAAACTCGGAGAGCACGTTCGCCGGCGCGCGATAGAAGAACCCGGCGTCCGCTTCCTCGAGCATGGACACGTCGTTGTAGGAGTCCCCGGCAGCCAGCACCTTGTACTCCAGGGAACGGAAGGCGCGCACCGAGCAGCGCTTCGGGTCGGGCTGACGGATGCGGTAGTCGACGATCCGGTCGTCCTCCACCTCCAGGCGGTGACACAGGAGCGTCGGCCATCCGAGCTTCGCCATGAACGGCATGGCGAACTGATAGAAGGTGTCGGAGATGATGGCCACCTGGAATCGCTGCCGCGCCCAGTCGAGAAAATCCCTGGCGCCGGGCAGCGGGTCGAGGCCGTCGATCACCCGCTCGATCCGCGACAGCGGCAGGTCGTTCGCCTCGAGCACGTCGAGGCGGTAGCGCATGAGCTTGTCGTAAACCGGCTCGTCCCGCGTGGTCCGCTCGAGCGCCTCGATGCCCGTTTCCGCGG
>JASFLG010000386.1:0-4721 GCA_050118205.1 Pseudomonadales bacterium | reverse complement strand
CGCTCGTGATCCCGCCACTGGCCGTCGATGAACAGGAACTCAGGTGATAGACCCTCGCGCGCGAAACCGCACTGCTCGACCAGCGCGATGGAGCGGTGATTCTCAGGCTGGATGTTCGCTTCGAGCCGGTGCAGGCCGAGCGTATAGAAGGCGTAGTTCTTCACCAGTTCCAGACCCTCGCGCATGAGCCCCCGGCCTGCATACGCCGCACCGGCATAGTAGCCGAGCGACGCGGAGAGGAAGGAACCGCGCACGATGTTGTTGATGTTGATCACTCCTGCAATCGCGTCGTCGGACTTGTTGCAGATCAGCAGCCCCTCGTGGTCGTCTCTCCGGGTTCGGGCCAGATAGTCACTGAATGCGGCGTCCGTCAGCGGTGGCGAAATCCAGGGATGATGCAGGTGACGACTCTGCCGCATGAGCTCCAGGAACTCCTGCCGGTCGCCGCCGGAAACCGGTCTCAGGTAGACGCGTCCAGGCTGCGGTCTCGGAGAGCTACCGAGACTCATGTTGCTGGCTCTCCAGTACGAAGATCTCCCAGAGCGAGGGGGGGATCATGGCCAACCCGACGATGAGCACGTGCAGCGCGTGCGGACGGTAGCCGTTGTCCACAAACCAGATGCCATCGAACGAAAACCCGACGGAACGCCACATCATCAGGCCCGCCGTGGTCAGCGCGAACCCGATCATCAGCAGCAGAAATCGGCTCAGATACCTCATGGAGCCAGAATATACGCCGCCCCGCGGTGACGGAACCAGGCCTGGCTGAAGGCGGCTATCGGATACCGGCGCGTGACGCTGCCGTGGTGCGGCGCGGCGGGGTCATTCACGAGAACCATCCCGGCCTCGATGCCGAAAACGACCACCAGGTGTCCTCCGGTCTGTGGCTGTGGCGTGCCGGGCAGCGCTCCGGCGGCGTAGCGGATGCTGGCGACCAGGGGCAGACCGGCCCGAAGACAGTCGAGCACCGGCGACCAGTCGGCGAAGAGTTCCACGGCGCCGATGACGCCGCAGCGGCTGGCGCAGTGGATGGCCATGGGCCACATACCATACATACCGGTAACCGGGTCCAGACAGGCGGCGACGACCTGATCGCAGTTCACCGACGGCCGGTGATGCTTCAGGACCATGGCGGTGCTGGCCGGTGAGCAGATACGGCGGCCGATCAGGGGATTGGCGAGCATCTGGCTGAACGTCGGCGGCGTCGCGGTCCGGAGGTCCGGAAGGTCGGCTGTGTCTGCGACCGTGATGTCCACAGGCCGTATGGAGACGGTAAGCAGGTAGCGCTCCGGGGGATCCGCGGCATCCAGCCATACCCGCAGGCGGGCGTCCTGGAAGGCGTGGTGGACGTGGAAACAGTCGATGGCCGTGCGCACGTACCGGTCGCCGGGATCCGGGTGGGTGGCGTCCTCGGGCGTTGACGGTACCGGGCGCAGCGGGTAGGCCCGTTCCCCGGCCTCCAGCACCACCCGATAGCGGTAGCCGTCGCGGTCCAGCACGGAAAGGCTTGGAGCGATGATCTCCCCGCCGGCGAGTGGCGGGAGCGGAACATCGACCCGCCAGCGCCCCGGGGAGTCTGGCTGCCACGGCGCCACACCTGCAATCTCCAGCGGGTATTGGGTTAGAGTGGCGGGATCCGCGAATCTGAGGGTCTGCATTGGCCTGTGAATTCCTGCTGCTCGGTACCGATCACTGCACGCTGTGCGAGGAGGCCCTCGAGCTGCTGTTGAGTATGCCAGAACTCGCCGGCCATTCTGTGAGCGTCGTCGATGTTGCCGAGGACGAAGGTCTGGTTGCCAGATACGGCGAGCGCCTGCCCGTGCTTCAGGTTGTCACCGAAACCCGTGTGGTGGAGCTCGACTGGCCTTTTGCTGCGCGCGAGATCGTTGACGCCGCCGTCTGAGCAGGTCAGGGCAGGCCGAACAGCCTGCGCGCGTTGTCACCGCTGTGGCGGATGACGTCCTCGACGGAAACGGACATGGCTTCCGCAACTCCGGCAGCCACCCAGGGCAGCAGCGCCGGCTCGTTGCGGCGCCGGCGGGTGCCGGGCGCGTTCGCCTCGCGCCATCCGCCCGGGACGTTGTGGGGCAGCAGAAAGGGCGCGTCCGTCTCGATGAGCAGCTTCTCCAGCGGGAGATCCCGGATCACCTCCCTGAGCTCCACGCCGCGGCGCTTCTCCGTGACCCAGCCCGTGATACCGATGAAGCAGCCCAGGTCCAGGTAGCGCTCGAGGTCCTCCGAGGTGCCGGTGAAGCAGTGAACCACGACGCCGGCGAGCCGAGCCGCGCGTGGTCGCAGCTCGTCGAACACGGCGCCGCCCGTGTCGCGGTCGTGGACGAACACCGGCAGGCCGCACGTCGACGCGACCTCGAGCTGAACGTCGAACAGGCGTCGCTGGATCTCGTGCGGAGAAAAGCTGCGGTGGAAGTCGAGACCGGTCTCGCCGATGGCGCGAACCCGATCGTTGCCGGCGAGTTCCAGCAGGCGCTCGGACAGGTCGGCTGGCGCGTCCTTCGCCTCGTGCGGATGCACGCCGGCCGTGCAGTAGAGATCGGTTCTCGCGCAGAGGTCGATGGCGGCCTCAGCAGTCGTGAGGTCCGTCGCGGTCACCAGCATGCCGGTCACCCCGGCGGCCCGGGCCCGATCCACCACGGCGGTGCGGTCCGGGTCGAACTGGGGGTGCAGCAGGTTGACGCCGATGTCGATCACGGTCTGCGCCGGCCGTCCCGGCAGATCCGTTGGGAGGGCAGCATCCCGCGCCTCAAGGGACCCGGGTCTCGTGGGCTTCCAGCATGGGCCGGGGACTGCCGCGTCGGTAACCGTACACCTCGGCGTATGCCATGACGTTCTTCACGTAGTTGCGAGTCTCCCGGAAGGGGATGGTCTCTATCCACACGTCCATCCACTCTCCGGAGGCATCCTCGATCCATCGGTCCACACGGTGCTCGCCGGCGTTGTACGCTGCCGCCGCCAGCGGGCGACGGTTTCCGTACCGCGCCATCAGAGAGGCCAGGTAGTGACCGCCGAGCTCGATGTTGACCGCTGGAAAATAGAGCTCGCTGCTGCTGGGCTCGGACATGCCGACGCGCTTCGCCACCCGCTCCGCTGTCGGGTGGATGAGCTGCATGATGCCGCGGGCATTGGCCGTCGAGCGCGCGTGCGGGTCGAACAGGCTCTCCTGACGGGCAATTGCCAGAAGAAAGGTATCGGGTACGGTGGTGATGTGGCTCACCCGGGCGAAGTCGTCGGCATAGGGCATGGGAAATCGCAGCTCGAGGGCATCCTTGAGCGCATCGTCCGTTGCGGTCGCGATGCTCTGGGATGTCCAGCCGATCTGCTCGGCCAGGCTCGCGGCCGTGGCCTTCTCGCGCGCATTCAGTGTGGGCAGCAGCCGATACCACTCCCGGCGCGCGTTCACCCGATCGCCCACGGCATAGAGCTCGGTGGCGCGCTGCACCGCGGGCATGTCACGAAGCCGGTTGATCTCCCGGACGCTCACCGGACTCGGCTGATGATTCAGCCGGATTGGCTGGCCGATACGCGCGGCGGCGAGAAACCCGTAGTAATCCCGATCCTCGGCGAGGGCGGCAAAGGTGAGCTGGGCACGCTGGGAGTCGAGGGTCACCTGATCCAGAGAGCGCGCCAGCCAGTACTGCCAGCGGCGGGCCTTGCGTTCGCTCTCGGGGAGTTGCTCGATCCAGTAGCCGAGATCGCTCCAGCGCTGGTGTGCCAGTGCGGCATCGGCGAGAGCCGATGCGGATACGCCTTCGGGCAGGGCTCCGTGTTCGGGCAGCTCGCCCTTCTCCGCGAAGCCGAGGACCAGGGCGGCCCTGATCTCCGCGCCCTCGGAGGCGCTGAAATCGTGGCTGTCCTCGTAGGCGAGCCAGGCGCTCCTCGCCGCTTCCGGATCCCGGCGGGCAAGCCGCTTCAACCCGTGCGCGATGACGTCGCGGGAGTAACGCGTGTCGGTTGTGAATCGGCCGGTTTCCGTGATGGCGGCCGGATCGACGTGCACGGTGTAGTAGCTCTGCGCCCATGGCTTCACGTTCGAACTCTCGAAGAAACGCTGCAGGTAGCGCGCCAGCGTTCGGCTGTTGGCATCGAGTGCCAGGGACAACCGTTCCCAGACCATGGATTCGGTGAGCCGCTTGTGCTTGATCCAGAGATCGAACAGAGGGTCGCAGGCCTTCGGCTGAGAGTAGGGCGACATCCACAGCTCGGCCACCTGATCGAGCGCTGCCTGGTGCCGGCCGGATCCGAACAGGGCGCGAAGATGGTAACAGCGCAGCTCGGCATCCGGGGTGGGCTCGTAGTTGTCGAGAAACGTCTGCCAGCGTCGCTGGCTGCCGATGCTCTTCAGCCACCGGTAGTAGACGATGTCGGCAACCGGAAGCTCTGCATAGCGGTCACGGAATGCCCGGACGGATTCGGCCGACGCGCTGGATATGCTGCTCTGCAGCTCGTAGTAGTCGAGGTAGGGTCGAAGGGGATAGCCGTCGAGCACCTTGCGCAGCGACTCGAAATCCTGCATCCGACCGGCAGTCAGATAGTCGAGCGCTTTCTTGTACGCGGCGCGTTGCTCGTAACGGGTCAGCGCCCAGGAATTCGGTGCCACGAGCGCGAAGGCAAGGATAAGGATCAGCGATCGGATCGGCCGGCTGCCTCTGCGAAAACTGCTGGCAGAGATTCCGATCACAATCAGTCGTCGTTGGTCGCGTCCG
>JASFLG010000385.1:0-4739 GCA_050118205.1 Pseudomonadales bacterium | reverse complement strand
CCCACGACACGGACGCTGTCCGACCCGCCCGCCTGGATCTCTTCGAGGTGTCCAGGCAGCTCGAGAATGCCCTGCATGAGCACCTGGGCAGCCGCGTGCTCGTCGACCACATCCGCGGTGAGCATCTTCTGGGCAAGCTGCTCGAGGTGATCGGCCAGCAGCGTGACCCCGGCAAGCTCCAGCATCACCAGCGTGCCGTGCACCTGATGCAGACCGGTCAGGCAGGCGCGCATGCGCGTCTCGTCGCGATCCGACTCGACGAACGCCTCCAGCGCCTCGCGCGCGCCGTTCAGGGTTTCGAGGAGCTCCCCCTTGATCCAGTCGAGGGCAAAATGTTCTCGGCTCTTCGCCATTAACTCGCCTTAGTATTCTTCACGCCCACGCGTCGCTCAGTTGGCGTGTTCCGGCAGTTTGAAGCCCTCCACGGATGATCGCATCTCGTTTGCCATGGTCGTGAGCTGACCGATCGATTTCGCGGTCTGCTCGGTCGTGTTCACCGTCTGCGCCGTAATCTCCTGGATCACCGTCATGGTGTTGGAGACGTGCCCCGCGGACACGGCCTGCTGGCGAGCCGCGTTGGAGATGTTCTGGATGAGCTCGGCGAGGTTGGTCGATACGTTCTCGATCTCCTCGAGCGCGACACCGGCATCCTGTGCCCGCTTGGCGCCGCCGACCACCTCGGCCGTGGTCTGCTCCATGGAAATGACCGCTTCGTTCGTGTCAGTCTGAATGGTCTTCACCAGTGCGGCAATCTGCTTGGTTGCCGCCGACGACCTCTCTGCGAGACGCTGCACCTCATCCGCAACCACCGCAAACCCGCGGCCCGCATCGCCGGCCATGGACGCCTGAATGGCCGCATTGAGCGACAGGATGTTCGTCTGGTCGGCGATGTCGTTGATGAGCGAGACGATGTCGCCGATTTCCTGGCTGGACTCGCCGAGGCGCTTGATCCGCTTGGACGTCTCCTGGATCTGACCGCGGATCGTATCCATCCCCTGAATCGTGGCCTGAACCACGTGGGCGCCGTTGATCGCGATCTCCACGGCCCGCTCCGCCACAGCCGCGGACTCCGCGGCGTTGGACGACACCTGGTCGATCGAGACGGCCATTTCATTGATGGCCTGGGTCGCCGCACCGATCTCCTTGGCCTGATTCTCGGCTGCCTTGGACAGGTTACCGGCTGTCGTCTGCGTGGCGCCGGCCGCACTTGCCACCTGTACGGACAGGTTGTTGATGTTCGACACCAGGCCGCGCATCTGGTCGATGGCGAAGTTGATCGAGTCGGCGATCGCACCGGTGAAGTTCTCGGTGACCGAAGCGTGAATCGAAAGATCCCCCTCTGCCAGGTCGGCGATCTCGTCGAGCAGCTGCAGGATGGCTGCCTGGTTGCGCTCATTCTGGCTCGCCTGCTCGGTCAGCTGTTTGCGCGTGTCGCGGATCAGCACCAGACCGATCAACGCGACCAGCACGATGCCGCCTACCGCGAAGAGCAGGCCGGAGTTGTTGACCATTGCGGTTTCGTCGGTCAGGAGCACGTAAGCGAGCCCTGAGAGCGACGCCGCCAGCCCGAGCAACAGGGCAACCAACGTGGGCGAGAATTTTCCTTTCATGTCCTTATCCTGTGCGTCCTAATGCTGCGCGTACGTCCGTGCCATGGGGCGGCTGCTCCTGCCGGCCGACCAATCTCTCAGTCCCGCCTCTGCGCGACCTCGAAGAACTTCTCGTCACGGAGAATGGATTTCAGCTCCATCTCGAAGAAGACGCGCCCACCGTGTCGGAAGGCGCCCCTGATGAAGGGTTGGAGCGCGTCGAGACCTTCGCCGTTCGCCTCCTCGTAGCTTCCCTCGAGAAAATGCTGGATACCGAGCGACTGCTCGACCACCAGCCCGGCGACCAGGTCCTCGTCCTCGACGATGAGCACCCGCCACTGCGACATCGGCAGGGTGGGCGTCATGTTGAGGTACTCGTGCAGATCGACGATGGGCACCAGACGGCCTCTGACGTTGGCGATGCCCAGGATCCAGCTCTTCACGCCGGGCAGAGGCGTGATCTTCGGCAGCTTCAGAATCTCGTCGATCTCGCCCATCGGCGTCACGAGTCGAGTGCCACCGATCTGATAGCCGATGCCCTGCCACTCCGGCTGAGCAGACTCTTTCAGGGGCAGCTGCGCCGCGTTCTGAAACGTCGCCGCCTGGATTTCACTCAAGATCGCTAGGGCTTCACTCTTCGCCATGATCAGGCACTCAGTACGTCGTTGACGGTCGCGATGAGCGTTCGATCATCGACCGGCTTGGTGAGGTATCCGCAGGCGCCCTGCCGCTCACCCCAGACCCGGTCCGCATCCTGGCTCTTGCTCGAGATGATGATGACGGGAATGTGCGAGGTCGATGCGCTGCGCGTGAGTTGTCTCGTCGCCTGAAAGCCGTTGATACCCGGCATGACCACGTCCATGAGGATGACGTCCGGCAGTTCCTCCGCCGCGATGCTGATGCCGTCGCTGCCGCTGGCGGCGGTCAGCACCTGATGTCCGCTCTTCGCCAGCGCGTTGACGAACTGATGGGTTTCGGTCGGAGAGTCGTCGACTACCAGGATTCTTGCCATCGCCAGGGCCTCTCCGCCTACTGCACCAGCGTTCGGATCGTGCCAAGCAGTTCCTCTTTCGAGAACGGCTTGGTGATGTACTGATCAGAGCCGACGATCCGCCCCTTGGCCTTGTCGAACAGGCCGTCCTTACTGGAGAGCATCACCACCGGCGTCGCCTTGAACTCGGAGTTCTGCTTGATCAGGGCGCACGTCTGATACCCGTCCAGGCGCGGCATCATGATGTCCACAAAGATGATCTCGGGGCGCGTATCTGCAATCTTGGCGAGGGCGTCGAAGCCGTCGGTCGCGGTGATCACGCTGCAGCCTTCCTTGCTGAGAAGGTTTTCAGCGCTACGACGAATGGTCTTGCTGTCGTCGATGACCAAGACCTTCACGCCCTGAAGTTCCTCTTCTTCCATCACCTGTCCTTTTACCGGGTCATACCGTCCATTGCTGCCACCCTGGCCTCCTCGACACCGGGCAAGGCGCAGGCGTCACTGTCGCCAGCACAGTCGCCGCTATCGCGGTAAGCCCTGTTTCCGCGGGCTTCTCGAGGCCATCTCGACTTCGGCGAGGCCATCTCGACTTCGCTGGCGTTTTATCACGATTCGCGAGATCTGTGCCATAAGCACCGGATCGGAAAGGGAATTCCGTCTCATTTTGTTTGCCGCCGGGTACCCATGTCGTAAACTAGCGCCCTCACACCCCGTAAACGTTCGACCTGACGCCCGGACCCCCGGGCCGCCCTCCAAAGCCAGCGCTATAGAGCATATTTCAACCGAAAAGCCGGCCGAAAACAGTGACCGATACGCCAAGAATCGCCTTCGTGATGGACCCGCTTGCGACGCTCGCCCTGAAGAAGGACAGCACGCTGGCCATGATCCGGGCAGCACAGCAGCGGAACTGGCAGATCACCTGCCTGGGGATCGGCGATCTGGTCCTGCACGAGGGGGCTGCCAAGGGGCTGATGCGCACCCTGAAGCTTTCGCGGCCCCTCTTCAACGCCCTGGTGGCCAACGAGCCGATCAGCCCGGAGGCCTTCGGCGACGACTGGTTCGAGCTGGGTGAGGAAGTACTCACTCCGCTCACGGACCTCGACATCATCATGATGCGAAAGGATCCCCCATTTAATCTGGAGTACATCTACGCCACCTATTTTCTCGAGCGCGCGGAAGCGGAGGGGGTGCTGGTGGTGAACCGGCCCCAGTCGCTCAGGGACTGCAACGAAAAGCTCTTTGCCACGACGTTTGCCGACGTGTGCCCGCCACTGGTCGTGAGCCGTCGCCAGGACGTGCTGCGCGCGTTTCAGAAGACCCACCACAACGTGGTCTTCAAGCCGCTCGATGGCATGGGCGGGGCATCGGTCTTCCGCATCATGGACGGGGACCCGAATCTGGGCGTGGTGCTCGAAACCCTGACGGACTTCGGACGCCGCCAGATCATGGGCCAGCTCTACCTCCCGGAGATCGTCGATGGCGACAAGCGCATCCTGCTGGTGGATGGCGAGCCCGTACCCTACGCCCTGGCACGGGTGCCCATGGCCGGTGAGGCGCGCGGTAACCTCGCCGCAGGCGGCACCGGCGAGGGGCGTCCGCTCACCGATCGGGACCGGGAGATCGCCGCCGCCGTCGGCCCGGAGCTCAAGCGGCGCGGGCTGCTGTTCGTCGGCATCGACGTGATCGGGGATTACCTGACCGAGGTCAACGTCACCTGCCCCACCTGCATCCGGGAACTGGACGCACAGTTTTCCCTCGACATCGCCGGTATGCTCATGCAACACATCGAGACCCGACTCCGTTGATGGCGACCATCACGCCCCGTGACCGTCTGAGCTTCACCCTGTTCCTCGCGGCCTCCCTGCACGCCGCATTGATTCTCGGGGTGGGCTTCAACGCCGGGGTGAACATCGAGGATCGGCCGACCATCGAGATCACCCTGGCCCAGTACAATGACCCGGAGGAGCCCGAGGACGCCGAGTTCGCCGCTCAGGCCAATCAGCTCGGCAGCGGCACCGAGGCGGAGCTCAAGGAAATGACCACCGACCAGGAGGCGGATTTCCAGGACAACGACTATCAGGAGGTGGCCGCCGAGACGCTGACCGCGCAGGAAGCACAGCTGCTCGAGAAGCGCGAGCTCCTGACCACCCTCTCCCCGGC
>JASFLG010000384.1:0-4773 GCA_050118205.1 Pseudomonadales bacterium | reverse complement strand
ATCGGACACGAGAAACTGGCGACCGTCTCCGAGTTCCGCGTCTACCTCCTGGAACGCAGAATAGAGTCTGGTGAGATGGTCGCGATAGACGGTGTCCGGGATGGCGCGATTGCTGTACCCCTCGTAGAAGGCTACGAGGTCCTCGCCGTCTGCACCCTGGCGAGCGAGCTCTGCCAGCTGGCGACGCTCGTTGGGATTCAGCATCGCCAGCCGACCAAGACCCCAGTGAAACGTCACGTAGCGGATCGATCGATGTAGCTCCTTGGCCTGCTCGACTCTATTCATGGCGGCTGATCGCAGTGTTGGCGCTTTCGGAATGAGCCGAGCGCCGCCGAACGCTTCGTCGAGGTACTCGATGATGTCCAACGACTCCAGGTAGAGATTCCCGTCATGCACCAATGCCGGCACGACCATGTCTGGATGGATCTCCGCGTACGCCCGGGTCATGTGGTGCTTTCTCACCAGAGAGACGATGCGGCTCACCCATCGTCCAGGCTCGCCGGCTACCGCGGTGGGCTCTACGGAGTCGAACCTCTCTTCCCTGCCTCTGGCAAGACCCTTCTCGCCCAGCGCGAAACGAACTCGCTGCGCACAGGGCGCGCCATCGAAGTGAAACAGGTGCAGACCTTCCAGTGCGCCCGGTATGGCGCTTCTTGGTTGCTCGATCCTTGGCATGATTCGCCTCCCGCCGAATTATTGTGTACTATTTCGTATATAAATATCCATGTCAATCATTTTGTGCGTATTGGTACATTAAAAATGAAGAAATCTGTGAAACGGGCGCGCGGTAGACCGCGCCAGTACGACGAAGACAGTGCGTTGCAGGCGGCCGGGGAGGTCTTCTGGGTTAAGGGCTTCAGTGCTGCATCGTTGGACGATCTGTCCGCCGCCATGGGGATGAACCGGCCGAGTATCTACCGCGCTTTCGGCGACAAAGAAGCCATCTACCGCAAAGCGCTGCTGCAGTTCCGCCGGGGGATGGAAGCGGCGTTCGCGCGGACGATGCTTGCCGAGAGCGACATACGGAAAGCGCTCGCCAGGTTCTACCGGGAGGCGCTGGCGACATACACATCCGGCCAGCAGCCCAGGGGTTGTATGGTGATGAGTACCGCGGTTGCAGCTGCCACCTGCCATCCTGAAATACAGGCGGATCTGTTGACCGTCATTCGCGATCTCGATCACAAGATCGCACTGCGGCTGGAGCAGGCGCGCGACGCAGGCCAGCTGGAACCCTCGTTTGATGTCATCGGCCGTGCGGCTATTGCGCAGAGCGTTCTGCATAGCCTGTCACTGCGAGCCAGAGCCGGAGAAACGCCGAGCCAGCTGAGAAAAATGATCAAAAATGGGGTGGAGACGATCCTTTCCTGATCAGCGGGACTTGCGGACGATGTCGGAGGCTCTCTCGACGGCTCGGATGCGTCGTTCCTTCACGTCCAGCGGGCTTATCCTGTTTTGCGATCAACGTCTGGCATTTTCTTGTCAATCCCGCGGCTGAAGCGGTTAACCTGTGCAGGACATACCAATGAGGAGGAAGATCTTATGAGATCGCCGAGACACTTATTCAGTCTGACAGTTACTGTGCTTGGTCTGATGACAATATCCATTTCTGCCACGGCTAAGGTGCCACTGGCTTTTCCCTCGATTCTGGCAACCAGTCTCAATTCCAACGAAGGTATGGAACTGGTTATTTCCGATCTCGGTTTCCCACCAGATCAAGCCGAAGCTGATGAGCCCGCGATCGATGGGATTGTTGTTGTTCTGTACGACTCAGGGGGACAGCCGTTGATTGAGATGCCAGCGCAGACGCTTCAAGAAAACGGTTTCGTCTACCTGAGGTTGACCGCTTCGACTTGTGAAACGGGTATGGCAACGTGTGCTTTGACAATCATGGACGGGACTCGTACTGCACAGACGCTCAACATCAGACCGCTCGGTGACAGAATTGTGGTCAAGCCTGTGGCTGAATGCAGTGGCGGCTGTAATCGCCGATACCTGGTGCAGCAAAGCCTGCTAGGTCCAGACGGGCATACTGTGGATGTTATGGGCCACATCGATCATGGCAAAACATCCCTTACCGCGGCAATAACTCGGATCGAGTAAACATTGCCTTTTCTCGTGCCGCTACCGCGAGTCAGGTCCGCTCCTGCACAGAACGCCCTTTCCCCGGCGCCGGTCAGTACCACCGCACGAATAGCATCGTCGTCGTGGCTGCGCTGCATGGCATCGGATGCTCGTAGCACACTGCCTCGGCTCCCTACCGTTCGTCGATCAGCGGTTGCAGCTTGGCACGTCGTGCTTCGGCCGCCTGCATGTGCTTTTCCAGCTCCTCCATGGCCTTCGGCTCCGGCTCCCAACTGCCTCGTGCATCGCGCAGGCCGCCGTCCATCAGTACGTACGAACCGGACATGAATCCACCGTCTTCACCCACGAGGAAACTGACGAGACCGGCAATGTCGGCCGGCTTGCCGACCCGGCCGACCGGCGTGCGTGTCTCGAGACCGCTGCGGATGGCACCGCCCGGATCGCCGGCCAGTCCCTGAGCGAGGGGTGTCTCGATGACACCGGGGCCGATGGCGTTGACCGTGATGCCGTGTGCGCCGAGCTCCTGCGCCCAGGCACGCGCCATGATGGCCACACCAGCCTTGGTCGCGGAGTATCCGAACATGAACGGACTCACGTTCAGCGCCGCCAGCGAGGAAATACACACGATTCGGCCGCCATCACCCAGCTTGACCATCTGCTGCGCCACCGCCTGCACCGTCAGGAACACGCCGGTCAGGTTGATGTCGAGCTGGTCCTGCCAATCCTTGAGTGGCATGTCGAGAACGGAACCGCCGCGGCCGATACCCGCATTAGCCACGGCGATGTCGAGCCGGCCCAACTCGCGAACACACTCGTCGGCCGCTTGCTGCATCTGCACCTGTGACGCGACGTTGGTCTTCAGTGTCACCGCTCGGCGGCCGAGCTGGGTGACGAGATTGGCGGTCATCTCCGCGCCATCGGTGTCGATGTCGGCGATGAAGATATCGGCCCCGTCGCGAGCCAGGCGTTCCGCAATACCGCGTCCGATGCCGGATCCACCACCAGTGATGAACGCCACCTTGCCATTCAAGTTCGCCATGCTTCCCCCTTTATGGATTCATGCTCGTGAGGAGAGACCGGCTAGTCCACCCGCTCGCCCGGATCCCGCTCGAGATCGAAGTACAGCGGCGGCGGGCTGGCGGAGTGCTCGATCGCGGCTACCATACCACGGGAGGGGGCATGATCATGTGGACATTCCGGGTCGTCATTGCGAAGTTGAGGCAAACGTGGGGTCAGACGAGTTGCGCCGCGACCGCCTCGCAGAACGCGGTGGTTGAGGCGCTGCCGCCCTGATCCGGCGTGAGGCAATTGCCGTCTGCATAGACCCGCGCTACCGCGTCGTCCACCGCCCGGGCCGCTTCGGCGAAACCCAGGTAGTCGAGCATCATGGTGCCGGAAAGCAGTGTGGCGGTGGGGTTGATGATGTTCCTTCCCGCGATATCGGGCGCGGTGCCGTGCGCCGACTCGAAGTAGGCATACCGGTGACCGTAGCAGCCGCTCGGCGCCAGGCCCAGGCCGCCGATCAGCCCCGCCGCCCCGTCGGACATGATGTCGCCATACAGGTTCGGCATGACCACCACATCGAATGTGTGCGGCTGAGTGATCATGCGGCAGGCGAAGTCGTCGATGATGAAGGTGTCGAAGCGTACGTCCGGGTAACCGGCCGCGAGGTCCTGTGCGATATCGCGGAAGTAGCCGTCGGAACGCGCCAGCATGTTGTACTTGGTGGTGCAGGTGAGGTGCGCATCGCGGCCGGCGGCAGCGGCGCGGCGCCGGGCCAGCTCGAACGCGAAGCGCACCACGCGCTCCGTACCCTCGCGCGTGATTGCCTTCATGGCGAAGCGACCCTCGCCGAGTTCTGATAGCGGCCCTCGGCGGGTGCGGCTGCCGAGGTTGAGACCAGCCAGTTCCTCGAGGTCCCCCTCGACGCCGACATACATGTCCTCCAGGTTCTCCCGCACGATCACAAAATCGATGCCTTGCGGATGAGCGAGGGGCGAGCGGGCTCCCGGGAAGTAGCGCACGGGCCGTACGTTGGCGAAGGTCTCCTTGCCCCAGCGCAGGTAAAAGAGCGCTGCCGATGCGGAACCGCTGGTCGAGCCGAAGTAGGTGGTGTCGGCGGTGTCGATCATGGCGCGGGCGCCATCCGGGAAGGTGGTGCCGTGTGCTTCGCGAGCCGCTTCTCCGATTTCCGGGTATACCCATTCGATGTCGAGCGCATGGCGCTGGCTGACCCGCTCCAGCAGTGCCACGCACGGACGCATCGCCTCGGGCGAGGCGTCGTCGCCCTCGATCACGGCGATGCGCGGCATCAGGCCGTACTCCCGACGTCGAAGCCGTAGAGTCTCGCCGCGTTGTCGCAGACGATCTTGCGCCGCACGTCCTCGGGCACGCCGGCCATCTCGCGGTCGATGAATTCACGAGAGTCGGGCCAGACGCCATCGGGGTGGGGAAAGTCGCTGCCCCACATCACGTTCTCCTCGCCGAGAATGTCGAGCAGGCGTATCCCGATGGGGTCCGACTGATAGGTCGCGTAGCACTGACGGCGCCAGTACTCGGACGGTTTCATGGTCAGTGTCAGGTCCTTGAACTGGTCCTCCCACTCCAGATCCATGTGTTCGAGCAGGTAGGGAATCCAGCCGATGCCACTCTCGCCGATCACCACTCGCATGCGCGGGCAGGCCTCCAGCA
>JASFLG010000383.1:0-4818 GCA_050118205.1 Pseudomonadales bacterium | reverse complement strand
ATTGAACGCGATGAGCTGACCGATCGAGAGTTCCTGCGCCATGACCAGATTGGCGCCGACGGCGAGGATGGTGATGGTGATCGCGGCATTGAAGAACTGGTTGGCCAGACCCACCCAGATGTTGAACCGCTGGGAGCGGTACTGGACGTTGAGCGCGTCGGCGTACTCCCGCTCCCACTTCATGCGCATGGTGCGTTCGATCCCCATGCCCTTGACCGTCTCGACGCCGCCGATCACTTCCATCAGCGTGGACTCGACCTGGGTGGTCGCCGCGAAGACCTCGCGCGCGAACGCCTTGAGCCTGGGCGTCACGGCGACGGTGAGCACGATGATGGGCACCACGAGCACGAGCAGCAGCGACGTCATCAGCACGCTGTACATGAACAGGATCGTCAGGTAGATGCTCACCATCAGCAGGTTGAGAATCGTCGACAGGGTCGACTGGGTGAGAAACGCGCGGATCTTCTGGTTTTCCTGAAAGCGGGCGAACACATCGCCGGTCTTGCGGGTCGCGAAGAACGACATGGGCAGCGATAGAGCATGCCTGAGGAAACCGGACATCATGGCGAAGTCCATGTTCCGGATCATGAAGCTGGACAGGAACGAGCGCATGACCCCGGTGAGGCTCGAGAACACATTGGTGATCACCAGGCCCGAGATCAGCAGCGTCAGGAGCGGCACGTTGTTGTGCACGATGACCTGATCGAGGATGTTCTGGATGATGACGGGTGGCACGACGCCGAGCATCTGGATCACGAAGGTGGCCAGGAACAGCTGCCCGAGGATCGCCTTGTACGGCTGCAGGTAGCGGACGAAACGCAGCCAGGGCGACGTGGGCGCCTCGACCTTGGTCAGATCTCCCGGCGTGAACAGCAGGCAGATGCCCGTCCAGCCGCGCTCGAACTCCTCCACGGACATCTTGCGGAAGCCGACCGCGGGATCCGCCACCCAGACGTTCCCCTTGGAGACGCCGTAGACCACCACGAAGTGGTACCCCTCCCAGTGGGCGATGAATGGCAGATCGAAGCCGAGCAGAGCGTCGTAGGTGCAGCGCATGCCACGGGTCGTGAACCCGAGGGACTCCCCGACCCGGGCGAGACTCTCCATGGTCGCCCCTTCGGTGGTGACATTCGCCATTTCCCGGAGCTTGCCGAGCGTCAGCCCGATACCGTAGTGGCGGCAGATCATCGCGAGGCAGGCCGCCCCGCAATCCATCTCCTCCGCCTGCTGCACCAGCTCGAACCGCTTCAGCAGCTTGGCGCCGTGCGCGGGGCGCGACCACAGGTCGAGCAGGACCGGTTTGCGCCGGCTGTCCGCCAGCAGCTTCTGCCGCTCGAGATCACGGTCCGCAAACTGGATGCGCTCCATGAGCACTTCGCGTACCCGGGGATTGCGCTCGAGCAGCTGCTTGACCGTCGCCTCCGGGATCACCAGCAGCACGACGTCGGTGTCCGCGATGATCGTTGCGGGCTGGTCCTGGCGCAGCAGGCACGCCTTTTCACCGAGCACCTCCCCGGGCCCCAGGCGCCCCATGGGATACTCGTTGCCGCCTTCCTTCCGGCTGATCGAGACTGTGCCCGATCGGACCACGTACAGACGCCGGTCGTCGCCGGAGTCCTGCTCGAGGACGGTATTGCCGGCCCGTACCCGCTTGATGCCCGTGCTGCCGACCAGCCGTTCGATCTCGGGCCGGTTCACCTTGTCGCGCAGATTGAACAGGCGGGACACGAAGCCGCCCACCGAGGTCATGGCCACATACTTGGTGACGAAAGCCCGGGCTTCGCGGTTGCTGTCGAGGATCGGCGCGTAGGCGCTGCGGGGAATGAACGCGAGCTCGGTTCTGGCCGATGCGCGCACGGAGGCTTCGTGCGGGACGCTGCGCAGCAGTGCCATCTCGGCGAAGGTCTCGCCTTCCCTGCGCACGCCCATGCTGATTTCCTTGCCGTGCTCGTCGGTGAAAACGCGCACCGCGCCGGAACGGATGAAGTAGAAGCCGTCGCCGGGATCGCCGGCGTTGTACACGGTGTCGCCGAAGTCGTAGTGGCGGATCTCCGCGGCGTCGGCGAACTGCCTGAGCTCACTTTCGGTGAAGTTGGCCAGAATGGGCGCGCTTGAGAGCTGCTTCGCGAGGCTGTCTTCTGCGATGGATTCGCTGGACACGATCGATTCCCGCCTAGCAGAGTTCGACGTTGTTGTCCGCCGCCTGCGCGACGAACCAGTCTTCGCGCAGCTTCCGCCGGATCTCGTCGGACGTGTCCTCGTCGAGCGAGGCGGGCCGTTTGGCGTTGATCAGGAAGATCTCGAAGGCCTGGCTCCCGGGCGCGGGAAAGGGCCCCAGCACCTCGCCCTCTTCGGCATGGAAAACTTTCGCCTCCAGGTCGGCACGCAGGTTGCCGCGCATGACGACGCCAACGTACCCGGCGTCGGAAGCGGTATCGGCGAGTGAGTGTTCCCTGGCCAGCTCCCCGAACATGTCCGGCTCGTCCTCCAGGATGGCCAGGATCTCCCGGGCCTTGCCTTCGCTGTCGACGATGATGTGGCTGACGATGATGCTGTCGAACTCCGGTGCGTGGAGGCTGAAGTACTCCTCGACCGCCGCGTCGGAGACGATCTGGTCCTGTATCTTCTCCTGGTAGATCGACTCCACGATGAACTGTTCCAGGTCATCCAGATTGATGCCCAGATGGTCCATCCAGCGGTTCATGTCCACGGAGCGGTGCAGGCCCCGAACGCGCCGTATCTGGTCCGCGCGTTCCTGAATCTCCTCGGGCGATACTTCCATCCCGGCCTTGCGTGCCGCGTGGACCTTCAGCTTGTCCCGGACCATGTCCTCGATGAGGCCGTCGAAGCGGCCGCTCAGCTTGAGTGCCTTGACGAAATCTTCCGCGGTTATGACCTCGTCGTTGATCCGAACCAGATCAGTCATGCAGTGCTGCTCCTCTTACCCACTCTCTGCGCGTACGAATTTGATCGGCACTCACCCGGCGAGACCCTTTATAGGCCGCGGAGCGGGTCGAGGGCCATGTCGATGACACGACGCTTGCGCACGACCACCTCCGCGACCGCGGACATACCATAGCGGAGCGGCCAGTTCTCGCCCCGGGCTTCGATGGATTCCTTCTCCAGGCTGACGTGACCCTCGTAGACGGGCGGTGCGCCCGGCGACGACGGACGGGTGGTCGGGGAGATGTACTCCAGGGTGCCGTCGACGAAGCCATGACGCTGGTACGGGAAGGCGGCGAACTTCATCTTCACCGCCTGACCGACCTCCAGAAACGCCCGGTCACTTTCGAGAATGTTCACCTTGAGGACCTTGCGCGAACTCTCCGGCGCGATGTTGATCAGCGGCGTGTTGGCCTGCACCTTGTCGCCGGGCTGGTTGAAGGTCACCTGGGTGACCACCCCGGATACGGGCGCCAGGATCACCAGCAGGTTGCCAGCGGCGGTGCTCTGAAAGCGGACCTCGCGCGCGGCGCGTGCCTCCGCTCGTGCCTGATCGAGCTTGATCTCGAGCTCTCTCGGCGCCTGTTCGATCTTCAGATTCTGGTTGCCGAGCTGAATGCGCAGCGATTCCAGGTCCGCCTGCAGGTTGGCGAGATCCACCCCGCGCTGGGCCGACTGCTCGATGAAGCGGGATTCCAGCGCACGCAGATTCACCTGGGCCTGCTCGAAGGCGCGGCGCGCCGTCTCCACGTCGTTGCGCGCGGCATCGACCTGCACCTTCGGAATCCCGCGGCCCTCGACCTGCTCGTAGCTGGCCAGCAGCTTGCGGGCCTGGGTCAGGGTAGTGCGGGCGTTCTCGAGCTCGTCGCGTGCCTTGCGCAGCTCGGCGAGCTGCTCCCGTCGCAGCATCTCGGAGCCGAACTCCAGTCGCTGCTCGAGCTGGTCCTGCTTGATGTCGATCTGGCGGGAGAGCTGTTCCGACTCCTGCTGCATGAGGCGCAGGGTGACCGGAAACTGCTCCTGCTGCAGCAGCAGCGTGCTGAGGGTGAGCTCGGCCTGGCGGGCCTGGGCGGCGAGCCGGACCGCGTCGCGCGAGCTGATCCGTGCCAGCTCGTCGCCTTCCGACACCGGGTCGCCCTCCTGCACGAGGATGCTGTCCACCTCTCCCTCGGCCGGGGAGTAGACGCGGCGGACGTCCTTCTCGGGCGCGAGCACCCCCGGGGCCGAGACGATGACGTCTGCCTGACCGATGAACGACCAGACGACGGCGACCACCACCAGCGACCCGACCAGGTAAATCGTGCGACGCAGCAGCGGCGCCGGCTCCGAGTAGAGAATCTCGGCGCCTTCCGCGCTGTGGTCCTGCAGTGCCTCCGACAGGGGTGCCGGACTCCCTGTCCCTTCCCGTCCGCTCATGTCCCCGGTCTCCGTCCAAGGTGGTGTGTTGGCGAAAAGCCACCACCGTTGGATTCGAGCGGACGATTGTAACCTCGCGCCGACCGGACGGTCACCCACGCCACCGAGCGCGCAAAAAAAAGGCCGCACAGAGTGCGGCCTTTGTTCAGAGAGCTCGAGATCGTTCAGTGGAAGGGGAAACCGACGTTGAACGAGGAGCCAGCGATGTCGACGGAGAACGCGCTTCTGTAGCTCTCGCTCACCGGCATGCTCAGGCTCACTTCCTTGCGGGCGTCGAGCAGCTGGGAGACTTCGATGCCGCCGGAGAGGTTGACTGCGCCGCCGCCAACGCGAACGTCTGCGTCGTTCTTGTTGTAGCTGTCGTCGATGATGGTACCGGTCACGTCACCGATGCCGCCACGAACTTCGGCCAGTTGCTCTACTTTCACGGAAAGGTCTTTGATCTGCATGGTCAGGTCT
>JASFLG010000382.1:0-4852 GCA_050118205.1 Pseudomonadales bacterium | reverse complement strand
GACATCCAATTCAATTCGTATCGGCCGGTTCGTGGACATCAACGGCGTAGCGCAGTGGATCACCATCCGCGGCGACGACCGCCGGCAGCCGGCAGTGGTGATGGTATCGGGTCCGGGGGTGCCGCTCAGCTCGCTGGCGCCATTCTTTGCACCCTGGGAGGCGCGGTTGACGCTGGTGCAGTGGGATCAACCCGGCGCTGGGTCGACGCATGCGCGCCACGGCGGGAGCGAGGTGGAGCCGTGCACGCTGGGCCGCCTGAAAGACGATCTTGTGGCGGTGCTCGAGACCGTCCGCGAGCTGCTCGACGGCGCGCCATTGTTTCTGCTCGGGATCTCCGCTGGGTCCGTGCCCGGGCTGATGGTGGCGCTCGAGCGACCGGATCTGCTGACCGCATACGTGGGAACCGGACAGATCGTCCACTGGCGCAGGCAACAGGCCCTCGCCTATGAGGGGCTGGTGGAGACCGCCCGGGCGGAGGACGACGCCGAGGCCGTCGCGACGCTGGAGCGTATCGGGCCACCCCCCTGGCCGTCGCTCGAGGACGAAGCGACGGCGAGCGGCTACATGGGCGCCATGACCGCCGCAGAGCAGGCAGCCATGGCCGGGTTGCCGCCCGCCGTGCTGGCGGCGATGGCATCCCCGCCGCCGGATGCCGACTACCTGGCGCCCGGTGTTACGCTCGAGGACCCGCGTGAACGCGCGGCCCTGATGTACGGGATGCTGCGCGAGGAGATTGCCGGCTTCGACGCGTGGCGTCTGAACGGCCGATTTGAGGTGCCGCTGTACTTTCTGCAGGGAGAGCATGATCGCATGACGATCTCGAGCGAGGTCGAGCGATACGCGGGGGAGGTACGTGCGCCGCACGCCGAGGTGCTGATCCTGCGTGATGCGGGGCATACGGCTTTCTATCTTCGCGACGCGTTCGCCGCCGAGCTCGAGCGCGTCGTGCGCGGGGTGCTGGATGCAGGGAGAGAATCATGAGAAAGGTGCTGGCCGGAGTCGCTGTGCTGGTGGGTATCCTGATGGTCGCTACCGCGGCTCACTTCGCCCTGATCGAGATCGGTCGCGAGGTGGTGACGGTGCGGACCTTCGATGCGAGCGGTACGCCGCGGGAAACGCGGCTGTGGGTCGTGGACGAAGACGGTGCGGCATGGCTGCACAGCACCGGCCCGGGCTGGGCGGCAAGATTCGTCGGAGATCCCGTGGTGGAGCTGGGGCGCGGCGGCCGGGTGCAGCGGTATCGCGCCCACGCCGTTCCGGGGCCGCACCCGGTGATCGATGCGCTGTTGCGAGAGAAGTACGGGATCGCGGACCGGTGGGTCCGTCTCATCGCGCCCGACACGTCGGAGACGCTGGTGGTGCGCCTCGATCCGATCCGGGATTGAGACTCAGATCTCGAGCGGCTCCAGCGTGGTGACAAGGCGCGAAGGATCCTTGCGCCAGGCATCCGAGTAGTCGATGTAAAGCTCGATGCCGTTGCCGTCCGGGTCCTGCAGGTACAGGGACTTCGTCACGTCGTGGTCGATGGGGTCCGTCTCGATGCCGAGCCCGTCGAGATAGCGCTTGGTGGCAACGAGGTCATCCATGCGGTCGCCCACCTTGAAGGCTACGTGGTCGAGGCCGGACTGCTCGGCGTCCCCCAGCGCGGCGTTCTCGCAGATGGCGAAATCGTGATGGTCGCCCAGGCTGAAGAACACCATGTTGAGGCCGTCCTTGTTGTAGCGCGCGCACACCGGCAGCTTCAGCGTGTCGGCGTAAAAAGCCTCCGAGCGCTCGAGATCGCGCACCCGAACGACCACGTGCCCGAGAGATTGTATGTTCATGGCTCTCTTCCCGTTGAGTATCTCGTTACATCATCGTCCCGGGAACGCGGGCTTGCAACGACCAATTGTCGTACCGTCGAGGTGCCCGATGAGCAGACTGCCGTTGGCACCTGAAACTGCCAGCTGTCGGCGAACGCCACTTCCCGGAGATGGCCGCTCGGGGCATGATGCGCCTTGAAGGGGGAGCGACCATGCACTTCGATGAATACGTGAATCGCGATGCGACGGACCTGGCGACGCTGATCCGGAAGGGAGAGATCGGCCCGGCCGAGGCCGTAGAGGCCGCGATCGGTCGCGCCGAGGCGGTGAACGGCCAGATCAATGCCATCGTCACCCCGACCTTCGATGCGGCCCGGACCGCGGCTGCGACGGCCACGGGCGAGCTCGCCGGCGTGCCGTTCCTGGTGAAGGACCTCACCTACCTCGAGGGGGTGCCGTGCTCCTATGGCAGCCGGCTGTGGGACGGCTTCGTACCGGATCACGATGCGGAGATCGTTGCACGATACCGACGCGCCGGCCTGGTGTTCCTGGGCAAGTCGAACACGCCGGAAGTGGGCCTTGCGGCCACCACCGAGAGTGTGCGCCTCGGACCCTGCCGCAATCCATGGGACCTTGCCCGTACGCCGGGTGGATCGAGCGGTGGAGCAGCCGCCGCCGTCGCTGCCGGGATCGTTCCGGCGGCTCACGCGACGGATGGGGGCGGGTCGATCCGGATTCCCGCCTCCTGCTGCGGCCTGGTGGGTTTGAAGCCGACCCGGGCGCGGACACCCATGGGGCCTGACGTGGGTGAAGGATGGGGCAGCATGGCGGTTGGCCACGTGGTATCGCGCAGCGTCCGGGACTGTGCGCGCCTGCTCGATCTGACGCACGGCCCGGCGACAGGGGACCCGTATTACGCGCCGCCCTTTCCGGGGAGCTTCGTCGAGGCTGCCAACGCGCCCTTACCGCGGCTGAAGATAGCGATCGACCTTGCCCCGGTCAGCTCCGGCACGGTGCACGAGGCCTGCCGGGAGGGTGTGGCGCGAACTGCCGCGCTGCTCGAATCCCTGGGACACCGGGTGGAGGAGCGTCCGCCCGATATCGATCGGGAAGTGCTGACGCTCGCCACCGGCACGCTGGTTGTGGCCAACGTGGCGAACAACGTGCACGCCCGGGTGGAGAGTCTGGGCGTCGACCTCTCCGCCGAGCTGGTCGAGCACCTCACCCTGCGCATGGCGGACGCGGGCCGTCTGGTGAGCGCCGAGGTGTATGCCAGATCCATCAATGCCATCCACGCGATCGGGCGGCGCCTGGCAGGCTTCTTCGAGGATTGGGATCTGATTCTCTCGCCAACCCTGCTGCAGCCGCCGGTATCGCTGGGCTACATGAATACGAACGACCCGGATGGCGAAACCTACGCGGCGCACTTCAACACGTTCTGGGGATTCACGAGTCTCTACAACGCCACCGGAATGCCGGCGGTCTCACTGCCCCTGCACTGGACGGCCGACGGTCTGCCCGTCGGCATGCAGTTTGCCGCACCCTTCGGTCAGGAAGCGCTGCTCCTCAAGCTCGCCACGGAGCTCGAGTCGGCACAGCCCTGGTTCGACCGCAGGGCGTCGCTCGACCTCTAGGTCCGTCCGGCTGCCGACCGCCGTTGCGCGGTCAGAACTCGAGAATCGCCCGGCCGCTGATCCTGCCCTCCTCGAGGGCCGTGGTGGCTTCGTTGATGTCGTCGATCCGATAGCGGGCGGTGACCATGGCATCCAGGTCCAGAGCGCCGTTTTCCTGCCACTCCAGGAATCGCGGGAAGTCGCGGTCCGGCGCGCAGGAGCCGCCGATGCTGCCGATGAAGTGCTTCTCGTTGATCAGCACGTCTATCGCGTTGAGCTCAACCGGTGTGTTGGGCACACCGACCAGCACACCGGTGCCGCCCTCGGCGGCCCCGAAGCGGCCGGTGCGGCACGCGGGCACGATCTGCTCCATGGTGGTCCGGATACCAATGCAATCGAAGGCGAAGTCCACGCCGCTGACCGGCGTGCGGTAGATGGTGTACTCGCCGGGTCTGAGCGTCATCTCGTGGATGGCTGCCACCGGATCGGTGGTGCTCGCGTTGATGCCGTGCGTGGCGCCGAACGCCTTGGCGAACTCGAGCTTCTCGTCGGAGAGGTCCACCGCGATGATGGGATCGGCGCCGGCAACCTTTGCGCCGACCACGGCGGAGAGACCGACCCCGCCGACCCCGAAGACGGCCACGCTCTGTCCCTGCTGCACCCGCGCGGTGTTGATCACCGCGCCGGCACCGGTCATCACGGCGCAGCCGATGATGGCCGTCACGTCCTTTGGGATGTCAGGGCTCACCTTCACCACATACTGCTGGTCGGCGATGGTGTGGTCCGCCCAGGTGAACACGTTCTGGGATACGGCCACCCCGTCGCTCACCTCGAGGCTCGCTGCCTCCGGCGGCTCCGCCGCAGCAAAGGCATTGCGCGGCACCCAGGTGACCAGGACCGTGTCGCCTTCCTGCACGTGCGAGACGTTGCGGCCGGCCTTGAGTACCACGCCCGTGGACTCGTGGCCGAGGATGACGGGGCTCTGCCTCGGGTTGTGCATCTGGTGCAGCTGGGAGTGGCACACGCCTGAGGCGAACTGCCTGACCACGACCTGGTTCGGTCCGGGATCCGGAATGCTGACTTCTTCGACCCGGAGCTCGGATGTCTTCTCCGGCAGCACGACGACTCTGGCGCTGGTGCTCATCGTTCTCTCCCCCTGTGTAAGGGAAACAGTATAGAACGCCGGCGCGGCGTTGTGTTCCGACCGGGCTCAGGCGTCAGTGGCGAGCAGATACACCCGCCACATGCTGATCCGTGGCCACACGTCGTAGTGTCGGACAACCTGCAGGCCTGCGGCGGCGAAGTCCGCCTCGATGGCCGTGCTCGAACGGCAGATCCGGCCACCGTAGCCCGGGCGCACCGTTCTCGGCGACCTGCGTGCCCGCCGGAGGCTCGCGTAGCTGCCGTCCACCCAGAGCGACAGGGCGACGTGCCTG
>JASFLG010000381.1:0-4868 GCA_050118205.1 Pseudomonadales bacterium | reverse complement strand
GGCCCTTGCGCACGACGGCTTCGAGCAGTCCCGATTTGTCGCGGAAGTAGTACGCCACCATGGCGGGCGTGACATCTGCCCCTTCCGCCACCTGGCGGAGGCTGGTGCCCTCGAAACCCTGCCGGGCAAACCGCTCGGCAGCGATCTCGATCAGGGTGTCGCGCGGATCCAGGCCCTCGCGCTGCCCTGCCTGGGGTCGGCCGCGACCGCGCTCGCTACTCGTGCTCATGGTCTGCCTCCGGTTTCGATCGGGGGCGATATTATTTAATTAAACGTTTAATTACAAGCCGCACCGAGGGCCGTTGCGCAATGGGTCAGTCCGGCTAAAGTGCAGGAGCGGCTGACGCATCCCAGGCGGCAGTGGCAGGAACGAACCCGTCAGCGCTCGCAGGATGAGACCGTCATGATCGAAGCCCTCTCTTCGCAACCGCGCGTCCCCCTCGCCCACCTTCCCACCCCGCTCGACCCGCTGGATCGATTGTCGGAGACCCTGGGCGGCCCGCGCATCTGGATGAAGCGGGACGACTGCACCGGTCTCGGGACCGGCGGCAACAAGACCCGGAAGCTCGAGTTTCTGCTCGGCGCGGCACAGAGCCGGGGCGCCGATACGATCGTGACTTACGGCGCGGTGCAGTCCAATCATGCCCGGCAGACGGCCGCCGCGTGTGCCGCTCTGGGCATGGACTGCCACCTGATCCTGGCCCGCAAGGTGCCCTGGACCGACCCGACCTACGAGCGTCTCGGCAACGTGCTGCTCGACCGGCTGTTCGGCGCCACCCTGCACCTGGTGGCCCCCGATCGGGTCCGGGCGTCCCGCGCTCGCCTGCTCGAAGAGCTGGAGGGCCAGGGGCGGCGCCCCTACGAGATCCCCACCGGCGGCTCGAACGGCATCGGCGCGCTCGGTTACGTGGCGTGCGCTGAAGAGCTCTGCCGGCAATGCGCCGGCACCGGCATGAGGCTCGACACCCTCGTCCACGCGACCTCCAGTGCGGGCACACAGGCCGGATTGCTGGCCGGGTTCGCCCTGCTGGATCGACTCTCCGGCGCCGATGCCGTGCACGTGCACGGCATCAACGTCTCGGAACCCATCGATGCCGTGCCCGCGCTCATGGACACCATCGGTCGGATCGCCGACGACGCGCTGTCCCTGATCGGCCATGCGGCGCCGCTCGACACGTCGAGAATCCAGGTCGACACACGCTACGTCGGTGACGGCTACGGCCTGCCGACGGATGCGACCCTGGCTGCCATCCGGCTCGTCGCCGGGTGCGAGGGCATTCTGCTCGACCCGGTTTACTCGGGAAAGGCGATGAGCGGCCTGATCGGTAGGATCCGCGCAGGCGAGTTCGACCGCGCAGGCGACGTGGTGTTTCTGCATACGGGCGGCGTCGCGGCGCTACCGGTGTACGGCGAGGTCCTGACGGCATAGCAGGGGCGGGCAGCGACGACGCGACAGAGGTACCCGATTTGCGGTAAGTTGCGCGCTTTTCGCACGCGAGGATCGATGACCCGAAAAGTCGTACACACGCAGCTGCGCGGAAATGCGGTGCTGCGCGATCCGCTCCTCAACAAAGGCAGCGCCTTCACCGGTGACGAGCGTGCGCTCCTCGGTCTGGAAGGTCTGCTACCGGCCGCCTGTAACACCCAGGACCAGCAGGCGGTGCGCTTCTACGAACGCCTGTCGACCGTCGCCGATCCGCTGGCCCGTTATCGGGACCTGTCGGCGCTGCACGATCGGAACGAGCACCTTTACTACCGCGTGCTCATGGATCACCTGCCGGAGCTCATGCCGATCGTCTACACCCCGACCGTGGGTCTGGCCACGCAGAAGTTCAGCGAGGTGTTTCAGCGCGGGCGCGGGATCTGGATCACGCCGGAGCATCGAGGCCGGATCCGGCAACTGCTGGAAGCCGCTGCCGCCGGGCGCCACATCCGGCTGGCGGTGGTTACCGACAACGAGTCCATCCTGGGTATTGGCGATCAGGGCGCCGGCGGCATGGCCATCTCGATCGGCAAGCTCTCGCTCTACACCGCCGCGGCCGGCATCGACCCGGCCGAGACGCTGCCCATCAGCCTCGATGTGGGCACGAACAATCGGGCGCTGCTGCAGAACGACCTGTACCTCGGCTGGGCTCACGACCGTCTGTCGGGGCCCGACTACGACTCGCTGGTGGAGGAGTTCGTCACCGCGTTCACCGACGTGTTTCCCGACGCTCTCCTCCAGTGGGAGGACTTCAGGAAGGACAACGCGCTCCACATCCTGGAACGTTACCGATCCCGGGCCCGCTCCTTCAACGATGACATTCAGGGTACCGGCGCCGTCGCCCTCGCGGGGCTGTTCAGCGCGCTGCGAATCCGTGACGAGCCGATCTCGGCGCAGCGCATCATCATCCATGGCGCCGGCGCCGCCGGCCTCGGAATCGCCCGTCAGATCAAAGAGGCCCTCGCCAGCCATGGCGTGCCGACGGAACGAATTCAGGAACACGTCGCCCTGCTCGACAGTCACGGGTTGCTGGTGGACGACCGGCCCTTCGCCGATGCCTACAAGGCCGAGCTCGCCTGGCCGCACGCTACCGCCCGGGAATTCGGCATCGACGATGACCGGAGCCTCGAGGCGACGGTCGCCGCCTTCAAGCCAACGGTGCTGATCGGCACCTCCGGACAGTCGGGCGCGTTTCACCGCGACCTGGTCAAGACCATGCACCAGCACTGTCCGGTGCCCGTGATCATGCCGATGTCGAACCCGACCAGTAACAGCGAGGCGAGCCCGGACGATCTCCTGGCCTGGACAGAAGGCCAGGCGCTGATTGCCACCGGCAGCCCGTTTGCGCCCGTGGTCTACGAAGGCCGGACCATCGAGATCGGCCAGGGCAACAACGTGTTCATCTTTCCGTCACTGGGGCTGGGCACGCTGCTGTCCGGCGCGCAGGAGGTCACGGACACGATGATCACGGCTGCAGCCAGCGCGCTGGCAGACCAGGTGACGGACGCCGAGCTTGAGCGTGGTCTTCTGTACCCGTCCATCGATCGTCTTCGGGAAACCACCGCGGTCTGCACGGCGGAGGTCTGGCGCCAGGCAGCGGAGGATGGCGTCGCCCTCACACCCGTCCCGGACGACCTCTACGCCACCGTCAGGGATGCAATGTGGTGGCCCGAGTACCCTGAGTTCAACTGACGCCGAACCCGGCTGTGGCGGGGCTTGTCAGGTCAATGGAACACGTCGCCGGGGCCGCGCTGCAGGCCCTCGTCTTCGCGGTGCCGTGTGACGTCCATGCCCGTTCGGTCCAGGGCTTCCGTGAAAGTCTCGTGCACGCAGGCGGCGCAGAAACCTTCCTTGATGAGATCCTCGATCAGAAAACCGAGCACGTCGTAGACTGCCAGCGTCCCCTCATTGCTGTCGTTGAACCGCCAGAGCACGTCCTCCAGCGTCTGCAGGGCCGTTTCGCAGCGAACGTCGTCCCGCTCGCGTGCTGCTTCGTCTTCTTCTGCGCTCATTGGCCACGTCTCGACTGCGGGAATGCGCATTGTACCGTCCGTGACCGCGCCGGCAACGCGAAAGACCGGACCGTGTGGGGACAGGATCTGCTGATCCGAAAGGAAAAAAGAAAACCCCGCCGTATGGCGGGGTTCTCCAACCGGATCTCCGAGGAGACCGGTGAAGGATTCTGAGGCTTTCGGTTCGGACCGCTCACTTGAAGCGGCGCCTCCCTTCCAGTCCAGACCCGTGGCCGTTTCTCTACCGAACCACCTCGAGGGTGATTGGCGTAGTCCCGACCTGAGACTCAGAGTCGTTCTTTAACGACGCCTTGCTACGTCGCCTCGAGTCGACTGATCGGTTCGTCTCGAGGACGGAATCCACCCGGTTTCCAGCGCGGCCCGGTTTCGCATGCCCCCGGTCTCCGAGGAGACCGCCTCCCTTTCGAGAAGTCCGGCTTCCGCCCGGCTCGCCGTCCGAGGACGACGGACCGAGACTCCACCGGGCGGGACAGCGTCGCTGCCGCACCATCCGCCTGCCCTGGGAAGCCGTTGGCCGACGGCTCCCGGACGTGGGTTTCTCCCTTGAGCCAGTGCCGCCTGGCGCTGACCCCGACCCCGGCGAGGGTCTTTCGGTATCCCGGATCGAAGTGGCTCTGTCTCCAGTGTCCTTCGCCTCGTCAACCGTGAGATCCATGTTACGCAACCACCCGGAGCGCGCCAGTGAAAACGACGCAAGCCGATGTGGATATGTTGTGGCTAACGTGGGTACGAACCTGTGGACAAGCTGTGTCAGCTTCGGATGCAGGCCGGCATCCGGACCTAACACCCTGAATCCACGCCATTTCTTCCGCATGCGCGAAATTCAAGCGCCTTGCAGATGCAGAGGAATTGATTGCGATCAACATGTCTCGGCCGGCTGGTGGCAGCCTACCAGGCGTCAAAACCGCTACGGAGCACCATCATGGCAGCCGTCGTCAAAGCCGAGCAGCCGGACACTGTCCGCTCGGAAACCTACGAGACGCTGATGCAGGTTTCCTGGAACTTCGATTATCAGGGCCAGGTCGCGAAGCTCGATGATCTCTACAACCGGGCCAAGGAGAACCAGTGGAATGCCGCTGATCTTGCCTGGGACACCCCGATCGATCCGTCCAATCCCATCATCGCGCCCGAGCACAGTCAGTACGCGCGCATGCCTTTCTTCGAGAAGCTCTCCGAGAAGAGCCGCCAGGCGTTCTCGGCCCACTCCACGGCACAGCTGCTCTCGCAGTTCCTGCACGGCGAGCAGGGAGCGCTGCTGACCGCCGCCACCGTCGCGCACGGCGTGCCGGACATGAAGGCGAAGTACTACGCGGCGACCCAGACCATCGACGAGGCGCGGCATGTGGAAGCCT
>JASFLG010000380.1:0-4878 GCA_050118205.1 Pseudomonadales bacterium | reverse complement strand
TCTGGGCGCCTACTATCTCGGACCGACCTTCTCCATGGTCCAGGGTATGGTGGGGCTGCGTATGCGGGCACTGGCCGCGAGCATTTCGCTGTTCATTCTCAACATCATCGGCCTGGGTCTCGGACCACAGTTCACCGGCATCACCTCCGACGTGCTGCACGCCACCACCTCCCTCGGCAGCGAATCCCTGCGCTGGGCGCTGGTCATCAGCCTCACGTTCAACCTCGTGTCCGCGGTGCTTTACCTGCTCGCCGGCCGCACGCTGGCGGCGGACCTGGCGGCCGGCCGCAGCATGCAGTGATGGTCGCTACGGGGACCGGCAGGCGTCGATGTCGTCCTGGGTGAGCCCGAGATCCTTCGCCGCCGCCGCCAGATCGTCGGCGGTCGCGTTCGCGGAATACACATCACCGGCGATCCGACCAATCTCCGGGCTGCCGAACCGGCCCGCCGTGCGGCTCACGGCGCTCATCAGCCGACCGAAACCCCGCTTGGTCTGCTGCGCTTCCTGCGCCGCCTTCATCTTCTCCTCCAGGCACGTGCGCTGCGCATCGGCGAGCGCCTGACCTGTGGGGGCCGGTGCGGTGGCGGCAGGAGCGGGGGTGGCGGGCGCAGCACCCGGTACCGCGCTCGCTCCCGGCGCGAACGCGCCCACATCCCCCACACCCGGCAGCGACGTGACGTTCGGCAGCTCCGTGGGATTCACCTTGATCTCGTTGACCACGGTCTTGATCTCCATCCCGCCGCCGGCGGCCATCTGCCGGACCATGTCGAGCTGAGGACCCATGCGCTGCATGATCATGTCGCGTTGAGATTCCGGCATGCTCTCCAGCTGCTTCTCCAGATCCGCCATCTGTGCCTGGGCCTTCTGCATCTCGGCCTGCTGCTCCGGCGTCATGGTGCCGGCCATCTTGATGGTGGATTCGTAGGGCTCATACATGCTGCTGTCGGGCACGGTGCGGAAGTCGCTGGCTGACCGCTCGATGGTCACCGGGCGCGTCTTGCCGCTCTCGGTCATCTCGCCCTCGATCTTCATCACCAGCGGGACGAAGTCCTTCGTATCCACCCAGATATCGGCCGTGCGCATGACCACTTCCTGAGGTTCCGTGGTGTCCTTCTGCTGGGCGATGGCGTCGGTCCGGATGTGCCAGGCCTGCCGGCCCTCGATCTTCTCCTTACCGAGCAGCACGGCGTTCTCGGCGATGGTGTCCACGTCGGCGAGCGGGTTCTCAGGCGGCGCCGCAGCGGCTTCACGTTTGTGCGCAGCCATGTCCGACATCATGTCCGCTCCAGAGCCCAGCATGACCCGGGGATCCAGCGTCGCTGTCGGATCCTGGCCCGAAGCCGCCAGAAGCCCGGGCGGCAGCCCGGCATCGGAAAGCCCCTTCTCGATCTCGCTGCCCATGGCGTCTCCGGTCATCCGATAGGCACCGGACATGGCATCCAGCTCGTCGGCCGACATGGTGTGAAAGCCGTTGCCCTGGGCCTGACGCTCCTGGAGCTCGTTGAACGGCACCATGCGGAAGTACGGCACCACGTTGCCCTTGTCGTCCATCACCACGTCCCGCTCGTAGTAGGTGATGGTGCGGTTGCCCATGAGGGTCTGGTCCACGTAGTAGCTATTGACGCCTTCCCAGCGCTCGATCTGTACCTGCTGCATCTTCTCCAGAATCGTTCGTGCGTCCTCCGCGGCGGACGCCACGCCGGTCAGCATCAGGCACACGGCAAGCGCGATCGGCCGTACGCATCGGTTCAGTCTTTCCATGTCGGTCCCTCCTGTTCCCTATGTCTTCAATGGTGGTGAACACCGCCGGCGGAATCAACCGCCCTGCCCCGCTCGTATGGGGCTCCACTGTGAGAAGCGCGTTCCGACGCCGAATCCGCCACCTTCGCCACCGCCGGCGGCGTAATAGGGGGTAATCCCTATGGCCGACTCCCTGGCTGGCAGCGAACATGGTCTAATTCGGCCAGGACTATCAGGAGGAACCACATGCGCGCCCACAGGCTCTTCAGTCTACTCGCAGCGCTCGCAATCTCGACCACGGCATACGCGGACCGACCCGCCTTCGGCGATACGTTCGCGGTCGGCATCGGCGGCATGAACCACAAGGCCGACTCGACGTTCCGTTATACCATCGGCGATGCGCCCCCTGTCACGCTGGACATGCAGGATCTGGACATGGACCAGAAGGCAACCACCGTCTGGGTCGGCGGCACGTGGCAGTTCTTCGACAGCTGGGGGATTTCAGCCAGCTACTCGAACTTCGACTCCAAAGGCGATGTGATCACCAGCAAGAGCGGCAACTACGGTGACATCGACTGGGACGTGAACGCATCGCTCGCTTCCGAGCTGTCGCTCGATCTTTACATCGTCGATCTGCATTGGGATTTCATCAACACCGGTAACAGCAACGTCGGGGTCGGAGTGGGCCTGCACGTCGCCGATCTGAGCGCAAGTATCGGTGCGACCGTCGCCCTGGACGTGAATGGCCAGCCGGTGGACCCGCCCATCAACCTCGGCACCCAGACCGGCGCCGTCACCGCGCCTCTGCCCAATGTCATGCTGCGCGCAGGGCACCGCTTCGGCGACAACTGGTATCTGGGGGGCACGGCCGGCTACTTCAGTCTCAAGGTCAACGACATCGATGGCGAGCTGACCTCGCTGCGCGGCAGCCTGGAGTGGCGCCCGGGTGGCGGCCACCTGGGCGCAGGTCTCGGCTATCAGTACGTGAAAGTCGACGTGAAGGACACGGGCGGGATCTCGACCAAGTCCTACGACATCAAGTTCTACGGCCCGATTTTCTTCCTGAGGGTCGGAATCTGAGTGATGAAGTACGTCATTCTCGGTTCGCCGCTGTCCCCTTTCGTGCGCAAAGTCCGCGTCTACTGCGCGGAGAAAGGCATCGCCTACGACCTGGAGCCGATCAACCCGTTTGCACCGCCGGAGAACTGGCGTGAGATCAGCCCCCTGGGCAGGATCCCGGTTCTGGCGCTGGTGGACGACGACGGCTCGCGACGCTACCTGCCGGATTCCTCCGTGATCTGCGCATTCCTCGAGCAGATGCATCCGCAGCCGGTGCTGATACCGACCGACCCCATTCATCGCGGCGACGTGCTGTGGTTCGAGGAGTATGCCGACTCGGATCTGGCCGCCTGCATCGGCGGGGGCATCTTCCAGCCTGTCGCGCTCGCACGGCTCCTCGGCCGTGAGCCGGACGTGGCCAAGGCCCGCGATACGATCGATCACGCGCTGCCGAAGCTGATGAACTACCTGGAGGACCAGCTCGGGGACCGCGAGTATTTCGTCGGCGACCGGCTCACCCTGGCGGACATCTCCGTCGCAACGTCATTCGTCAACATGGGCCACGCGGGGTTCGAGCCGGACGCCAAACGCTGGCCGGAAATGGCCCGGTTCCTGAAGGCCATGCACGGACGGGAGTCGTTCGCCGCCTGCATCGAGGAGGAGCGCAAGCTGCTCGGTGCCTGACGTGCCTGAACCCGGCTTGAAGGTGCGGCAGGACTTCGGAACCATGCACCTTTTGTCGCGGACCCTGAGGACTTCTGAAACATGAGGACATCGGTTTGAACACCACCACCCATCGCGCGCCGATCGATAAGGAAGCGCTGAAGAAGAAGTATGCCGAGGAGCGGGACAAGCGCCTTCGCCCCGATGGCAACGCGCAGTACATCCGGATCGAAAATCAGCTCTCCCACTATCTGGATGATCCCTACGTGCCCGTCAAGGAACGGGAACCGGTCAACGACCATGTCACCGTCGCGTTCATCGGCGGCGGCTTTGCCGGGCTGGTGACAGGTGCGAGGCTCGTCGAGCACGGGGTCACCGATGTCCGCATCATTGAGAAAGGCGGCGACTTCGGCGGTACCTGGTACTGGAACCGCTATCCCGGGGCCATGTGCGATACGGCATCGTTCGTCTACATGCCGCTCCTCGAGGAAACCGGCCACATGCCGACCGAGAAGTACGCGCACGCGCCCGAGATTCTCGAGCACTGTCAGCGCATCGGCAACCAGTACGGTCTTTATGACAACGCCCTCTTCCACACCCAGGTGAAAACGCTGGCCTGGGACGACGAGGCGAAGGTCTGGCGGATCACCACCGACCGGGGCGACGACTTCACGGCCCAGTTCGTCGGCATGGGAACCGGACCCCTGCACGTACCGAAGCTTCCGGGGGTCCCTGGTATCGAGGACTTCAAGGGGCATTCGTTTCATACCAGCCGCTGGGACTATGACTACACGGGTGGCGACCCCTCCGGCGCCCCCCTGTCCAAGCTCGCCGACAAGCGTGTGGCACTGATCGGCACCGGTGCCACCGCCGTGCAGTGCATCCCACATCTCGCGGCAGCGTGCAAAACGTTCTACATCTGCCAGCGCACACCGAGCTCGGTAGACGTGCGTGATAACAAGCCGACGGACCCGGAGTGGTTCAAAGGCATTGCCACCCCCGGCTGGCAGCAGCGCTGGCTCGAAAACTTCACTCTGAACCAGACCGGGGGGATGGCCGAGGAGGACCTGGTTCAGGACGGCTGGACCGATCTCTCCCGCCGGATCCGCTCGAAGATCATGGAGCTTCCGGAGGCCGAGCGCGGCAACCCGTTGAAGATGCTGGAGGCATACGAGGACTCGGATTTCGAGAAGATGGAGGAGATCCGCAGCCGGGTGGACACGGTGGTCGACGATCCGGAGACCGCTGCAAAGCTCAAGGCCTGGTACCGGCAGCTCTGCAAACGTCCGTGTTTCCACGACGAGTATCTGGAAGCGTTCAACCAGCCGGCCACCGTGCTGCTGGATACGGACGGCAAGGGCGTCGAGCGGATCACCGAGAAAGGCGTCGTCGTCGGGGGCAAGGAGTACGAGGTC
>JASFLG010000379.1:0-4879 GCA_050118205.1 Pseudomonadales bacterium | reverse complement strand
ACGGAATGGGTCGGCCCGTACAACGACCTGGCGTTCGGGCTGCACACGGTGGCCCGATACTACTACTACCCCGGCTGGCACGAGCCCGGGGCGACCATCGAGACGATCATCAATGCCAAAGCGTGGAGCGCGCTGCCGCGCGATCTGCAGGTCATGCTGGAGACGGCCGTGCGCTTCGCCAATGACGACGTGCTGGCCGAGTTCACGGCGATGAACGCCGAGGCGCTTCGCACACTGGTGGACGAGCACGGCGTCGAGCTGCGCGCCTTCCCGCCGGACGTGCTGCGCGCGCTCTACATGGCATCGAGGAATGTCGTGGCGGAGCTGGCGGGAGACGACCCGTTGCACCAGCGCATTCTGGCGTCCCAGAAGGCGTTCAGCGACAAGGTGCGTGCCTACGACGAGATCTCCGAGCATGCCTACCTGAATGCCCGCACGGATGCCCGGGCATACGCGGAGCAGATGGACGCCGAGCCGGATGGAACTTAAAGCGACGGAGCTCAGCGTCGAGGACGGGGTCGGCATCATCACGCTGAACCGCCCGGCGCGGATGAATGCGTGGACCGGGCGCATGCACACCGAGTACCGCTTCTGCCTCGCCGAGCTCGACGCGGACGAGGCGGTGGGCGCCATCGTCGTCACCGGCAAAGGCCGTGGTTTCTGCGTCGGTGGCGACGCCGAAGCGCTCACGGGCCACGCCGAGAAGGGTGGCTACGACCCGGGCACCCCTGAGGAGCTGGCGAAGCCGGGCCACGGTGTGGACGCGCGGTTCGAGGCCAGCTTCGCGTATCAGTTCGGCCTGTGCAAGCCGATCATCGCGGCCATGAACGGGCCGGCCGCCGGCGTGGGCCTGGCGCTCGCCTGCTTCGCGGATCTCCGTTTCGCGGCGGCCGGCGCGAAGTTCACCACGGCGCACGGCAAGCTGAATCTGCCGGCCGAGTACGGTCTGTCCTGGTTGCTGCCGCGCATGCTCGGTCTGACCCGGGCGAACGAGCTGCTGCTCTCCTCGCGAGTTTTCACGGCCGAGGAGGCGCTGTCGCTCGGTCTGGTGAACGGCGTGCTTCCTGCGGATGAGGTGCTGCCTCACGCCGTCGGCTACGCGCGCATGCTCATCGACACCGTGTCTGCGAACTCGCTCAGGCAGACGCGCTGGCAGATCTATCGGGATCTGCAGCAGGACGTGGTGTCGTCTGTTACCGCGTCGGAGACGCTTCTCGACGAGATGATGCGTGAGCCGGACTATGCGGAAGGTGTCCGGGCATTCGTCGAGAAGCGCCCGCCACGCTGGCGGCGTCGCAAGGAAGGCGAGACGTAGCGGTCCGGGGGTTCAGCGCGCCCGGCGTCCCCGGGCCCACACCGCCACCGGTCGCGTCAGCGCGGTGAGGTCGGCGAGCGGATCGCCGTCCACCACCAGAACGTCCGCGTCGAATCCGGGCAGCAGGCGTCCGGTCGAGTGGCCAAGGCCGAGGCCGAGCGCGGCCCGGGCCGTGGCAGCCGCGAGCGTCTCCTCCGTGGAGAGCTCGGCCACCGCTGCGAACACGCCGAGCGCGTGCGCCAGCTCGTGATGAAAGACACCCGGAATGCCCGCATCGGTGGATGCCATGATCGGCACGCCGGCAGCACGCATGTCGATGAGCGCGGCGCGCATGCCGGTCAGGGTGGTGGTGCTCGCATCCAGCATGCGCTGCCAGCCCCTGTTGATGGTGGGCGACACCCACGTGCCCCGTTCCACCATGGCGAGGGTCACGTCGGGCCGATAGTCCGTGGCCCAGCCCGCCTCGCCCACCCAGGAGCAGTGCTCGATGCTGTGCACGCCGGCGAGCACGGCGGCCTCGATGCCGGGCGTGCCGTGACAGTGGGCTGCCACCGGCAGGTCGTGAGCGCGGGCGTGCTCGACGATGCGGGTCAGGGTCTCCGTGTCGAACTGCGGCGCGAGCGGGCGTGAGCCACGGGTGAAACGGCCGCCGGTGGCCATGATCTTGATCAGATCTACCCCGTGCCGTCGCTGACGATCGATCACCGAGCAGGCCGCCGCGACGTCTGCCGCCTCACCGCCCCAGAAATGGCAGTGACCACCCGGCGAGGTGACCGGTTGCCCGGCGCACAGCAGCCTGGGGCCCGGGACCTCGCCACGGTCGATGGCATCACGAAGCTCGACCTCCAGCCAGCCGCCACCACCGAGGTCGCGCGCGCAGGTGATGCCGGCCTGAACCATCCTGGCCGCCCGCTCGCGCATGGCGGCCGGATCCCCATGCTCCCCGGCGCCCGGTGGCGCGGATCGGTTGGGATCCAGCACCATGTGCACGTGCGCATCGATCATTCCTGGGAGGGCGGTGCAGCCTGGCAGTGCGCGCGCCTGCCTGCTCTCGGCCGGACCCAGCGCATCGCGGGAGCAGACCGCATCGATCCGTGTGTCGCGCAGGATCAGCGTATCCTCGCTCAGCCGCTCGACGCCGTCCCACAGCGAGAGCTCGGTGAGAATGGTGGTGCTCATCGGTAGAGCGCGTCCGGCAGCCACGTTGCCAGGGGAGGCCAGACGAACAGGATACCCAGCAGCAACAGCTGCAGCGCGATGAACGGAACCACGCCCCGATACATGTCCGCGGTGGCCACCTCGGCCGGCGTCACGCCGCGCAGGTAGAACAACGCGAATCCGAACGGTGGCGTCAGAAAAGACGTCTGCAGGTTGACGGCGATCAGCACGCCCAGCCAGACCGGGTCGACGCCCATGCCGAGGAGGATCGGGCCGACGATGGGGACCACCACGAACGTGATCTCGATGAAGTCGAGCATGAAACCGAGCAGGAAGATCACCCCCATCACGGCGCCGAGCGCAGCCCAGGTGCCGCCGGGCATCGCCTCGAACCAGCCCTGCACCATCAGATCGCCGTCGTAGCCGCGAAAAACCAGGGAAAACATCGACGCCCCGATCAGGATGAAGAAAACCATGGCCGTGGTGGTCAGCGTCTGGCGGCAGACGTCGCCGAGACGCTTCACGTCCAGTCGCCTTCGGGCCAGCGCGAGCAGGAGCGATCCTATCGCACCCACCCCGGCCGCTTCGGTAGGGGTGGCGAAGCCGCCGAGGATCGCGCCCAGCACCAGAACGATGAGCAGAAGCGGGGAGGCGAGATCGACCAGCAGCCGTCGCCCGCCCGGGGGGGCGACGGGCCCGCGCGAGGTCTCATCGGCACGCCCGGCCGCCACGAGGAGGTAGGCGAGATAGAGCAGTACCAGCACGAGGCCGGGCAGCAGGGATCCGGCGAACAGATCGGCCACGGACACGGTGTCCGGTGCGAACACGCCGGCATTGAGCTGTGCCTGCTGGTAGGCGTTGCCCAGCACATCGCCGAGCAGCACCAGCGCGATGGACGGCGGAATGATCTGGCCGAGGGTACCCGTGGCAGCGATGGTGCCGGTGGCGATGCTGGGCGCATAGCCTTCGCGGAGCATGGACGGCAACGCCATGAGCCCCATGGTGACCACCGTGGCACCGACGATACCCGTGCTGGCCGCCATGAGCAGACCGACGAGCACCACCGCGAGTCCGAGGCCGCCCCGGAAGCCGCCCATGAGCGCCGTCATGGACTCGAGCAGGGATTCGGCAATCCGCGTCTTCTCGAGTACGACACCCATGAACACGAACAGCGGTACCGCGAGCATGGTCTGGTTGGTCATGATGCCGAACAGCCGGCTCGGCAGGAACCCGAGATCGCCCGGATTGAAGGCGCCGGTGAGGATCCCCACGAAGGCGAACAGCAGCGCGACTCCGGCGAGCGTCAGCGCCACCGGATAGCCGGCCAGCAGCACGGCGAAGGTCACGGCGAACATGAGCAGTGGTGTCATGGCGCGCTCGAGAGACGGCCCAGGGCGCGCACGATCTCGGCGATACCGGCAAGGAGCACGGTGATGGCCATCAGCGGGATCAGCGTCTTGAGCAGGAAGGTGGCGGGGATGCCGCCCACCTCGGGGGAACCCTCCAGGATTCGCCACGACGCGGCGACGTACGGCAACGAGTAGAGCAGCACGGCGAGCGCGGTAGGCAGGAGCAGAAGGCAGTGACCGGCCAGGTCTACCCGGGCCCGGCCTGCGGTCCCCAGCCGGCTGTACACCACGTCCACCCGCACGTGTTCGTCGTGCTTGAGCGTGTAGGCGATGCCCAGCATGAAGGCGGTGGCGTGCAGGTAGATCACCGATTCCTGGATGACGATGGCGCCGGTATCGAACCCGTAGCGCAGCGTCACCACCGCGCAGGTGAGGACGCCCATGGCCAGCGTCAACCAGGCCACGGCGCGGCCGAGACCCTCGATCAGCCGATCGATGCTGCTGATCAGAGAGTGATCCCGAAGAAGCTGGCGCCGGAAAGGTGCGGCAGCAGCGTCTCGTCGACCACGGCGCCGGCGAACAGGACGAAGCCGACCCAGACGTTGTTGCGGAACGCATCGAAGCAGGCGTCCCGCGCCCGGTGACGGATCAGAAACTGCTGGTAGGCGAAGAGCGCGGCAATGGCGAAGATCGCCAGAGTGAGACCGCCGCGCGCCTCGGTGACCGCTGCGAACAGCCAGAGCGCGATCAGCGTGGTCGCCTGCAGCACCCCGACCATGAGGCGGTCCAGGGAGCCGAACAGAATCGCCGTGGAGCGGATGCCGATCTTCAGATCGTCGTCCCGGTCCACCATGGCGTACATGGTGTCGTAGGCCACGATCCAGGTCATGCTGGCGATGAACAGCAGCCACACCTCGAGGGGCAACGCGCCGCGCACGGCGGCATATGCCATCACCAGGCTCCAGCTGAAGGCGGTGCCGAGGATCACCTGGGGCAGGTAGGTCCAGCGCTTCATCAGCGGATAGATGGCGGCGAGGCCCAGGCCCGCCACGGCCAG
>JASFLG010000378.1:0-4888 GCA_050118205.1 Pseudomonadales bacterium | reverse complement strand
CTGGCCATGAATCTCGAGGGGTTGGGACATTCAATGGCGCGCATTCTCGGCGATGCCGACGAATTGTGCGAGAATTTCTCACATCTTCACGACGATGTTTTCATGAAGACCGTTTTTCAGATGTTCTGGCGGATCTGCCTGCTCCGCCAGAGTCCCGCATACGTGCCCACCGAAAGCTGGTTCGTCGCCGTAGTGATCGCGGCGAACCTCCTGGTCAGCATTGTGGTGTCTTCCTCCATCGGTGGAGCCGGGGACGTGCTCACCGTCGCCACCCGGATCGTGGTGGGCCAGGCTGTCTATGCAAGCCTCGTCTGGCTGGCCACCTACCTGCGGGAGTTTCCCGGACGCTTCGCCGGTACGGTCACTGCGCTGTTCGGCTGCGACCTCATCATCACCGCCGCCTTCGGGGTGCTCATGCCGATGGCGCGCGCGCTGGGCGATCTCGCCATGAATCTGCTCTCGCTGGGTTTCATGATCTGGTCGCTAGCGGTGGCCGGCTTCATCCTCGCTCAGGCTTTGTCGGTCCGCATGGGCATCGGCATTCTGCTCGCGCTCGGCATGACGGTGCTCACGGTCGCCGCCGGCGCCACGGCGGTGGGCGCCTGAGTGGGCAGGCGGATCTACTTTCTCGGCATCGGCGGCACGCTCATGGGTAGCCTGGCACAGCTCGCCCGAGGTCTCGGTCACGAGGTGTACGGGTCGGACAAGGCCCTCTACCCGCCCATGAGCGACCAGCTCGCCCAGGCCGACATCGAGGTGTTCGAGGGCTTCGATCCCGCCCAGCTCGACCCGGCCCCGGATCTGGTGGTGATCGGCAACGCCGGCCTGCCCCGGGGTCATCCCGGCGTGGAGTACGTGCTGGAGCGGGGGCTGCCGTACACGTCCGGCGCCGAGTTCCTCGGGCGCGAGATCCTGACCGGTCGCTGGGTGCTGGCCGTCTCCGGCACCCACGGGAAGACCACGACCGCCAGCATGCTGGCCTGGATCCTGGAGCAGGCGGGTCTCAACCCCGGTTATCTGATCGGTGGCGTACCGAAGAACTTCGCCACCTCGGCGCGGCTGGGCGACCAGCCGTTCTTCGTGGTGGAAGCAGACGAGTACGACACCTCCTACTTCGACCGACGCTCCAAGTTCGTTCACTACCGGCCGCGTACCCTGATCATCAACAATCTGGAGTACGACCACGCCGACATCTTTCCGGACCTCGCGGCAATTCAGACACAGTTCCACCATCTGGTCCGCACCATTCCGGGCGGCGGGCTGATCGTGGCACCGGCGAACGACGACCACGTGCAGGAGGTGTTGCAGATGGGTTGCTGGACACCCACCGCGCGGTTCGGACCGGCGTCCACGCGACCCCCGCTACCCATGGACAACGGCGAGCACTGGACCGCGGAGAATGCCGACGACAGCGCGTTCGACGTCTGTCTCGGCGGCAGGCCGCTCGGCCGTGTGCAGTGGTCCCAGCTCGGCGAGCACAACATGCACAACGGCCTGGCCGCCATTGTCGCCGCGCGCCACGCGGGCGTGCGTCCGGAGGATGCGATCGACGCCCTGTCGACGTTTTCCGGAGTGCTGCGCCGTATGGACCTGATCGCGGAGATCGGAGAGACCTTCGTCTATGACGACTTTGCGCACCACCCGACGGCCATCCGTCGCACCCTGCAGGGACTGCGCCGCAAGGTGGGCAGCGACGAGATCATCGCCATCATCGAGCCGCGGTCGCACACCATGTCCCTCGGCACGCTGCGCGACGAGCTCACCACCTGCTGCTCGGCCGCCGATGCCGTGTACTGGTTCCGCGGTGAGAACATACGGTGGGACCTCTCCGAGGTGGTGCAGGCCTGCGTGGTGCCCGCCTATCAGCACGACGACCTGGACCGGTTGATGGACGCAATCGCCAGGCTCCCCGCCCGGCGCCGGCACCTGGTGATCATGAGCAATGGCAGCTTCGGCGACATCTATCGCAGGCTGCCCGAGCGGCTGCGTGCCGCGGCCGCGGAGGCGTCACGCGCGGCGGACTGACCGGAGGAAGGAAGAATGCGCAACGCTCCCGCCCTGCTCCCGCTGCTGCTCCTGCTGGCTGCCGGATGCTCCGCGGCGGCACCCGCCAACGAGACAGCGTCCGGCGCGGCCGGGGCGGCGGACGACGAAGGGACACCGCCCGCCGGCGAGCAGCTCATCGGCCAGCCGCCCCAGGGCTGGCAACGCATCGGCGGCACCAATCTCGAGACCCTGAAGCGGGCAGAGTTCGCGCCGGAGGAGGAGATTGAGACGGACCCGAAGCGGCGGATCACCTTCGAGTCCATGGTGGAGGATCCGCTGCCGGATCCCATCGAGTTCGTTACCGCCCTCGCCGGCGATCGCAACCGCGAATGTGGAACCTTCCGCGCTTTCACGACCTTCGCCGGCGAGGAAAACGGCTACCCGACCACGGTGAACCTGCTCGTCTGCCACAAGGACCGGAAAACGGGCCGCTCGGAAGTGACGCTGATGAAGGCAATACAGGGGAACGACGCCTTCTACGTGATCACCCGGGGCCGGCAGGGTCCGCCCATTCCGAAGGACGGGCAACCCGAGATCGAAGAGACCGTGGTCGGCGCCTGGGCCGTCTATCTCAAGTCCATCACGCTGTGCGACGACGAACGTCCGGGACACCCCTGCCCGACCCGGGACTGAGGGCAGCGGATCCCCCGACCGTGCCCGGTCGAACGCGTTCGACCCGGTACCTGTTTCTCCCTAGAAAGCCTCGTCCGGCAGATCCATGACGCAGCCCGCACTCGTGCGGATGGCGGCCTCGAGCGCCAGCGTTCGAGGCAGCAGGCGGGCGAAGTAGAACGCCGCGCAGGCCTTCTTGCCCGCACCCAGGTCATCGTCGCCGGCGACACTGGCCATTCGCGCCCAGAACCAGCCGTAGAGCGTGTAGCCCACCAGATCCAGAAAGTCCGTGGAAACGGCGCCGGGAAGGTCGGGCTCCTCGTTGGCACGGCCGATCACATGCTCAGCCGCACCGCGGACGCGCTCGAACGCGGCGGACAGCGGTGCGCGGAAAGCCGCGTCGACGCTGTCGAGCTCGAACCCATCCAGCAGCTCCCGGAGGGTGACCCCTCCATCGCGCAGCACCTTGCGCAGGATCAGGTCCTGCGCCTGAATTCCGTTGGTCCCCTCGTAGATCTGCGCAATGCGGGCATCACGAACGATCTGCTCGACGCCCCACTCCCGGACGAAACCGTGCCCTCCGAATACCTGCTGGGCAAGCACCGCCGCCTCGAAGCCGCGGTCGGTGAGAAACGCCTTGGCGATGGGCGTGAGAAGCTCGGAGAAACGGCCGGCCTGCGCATCGTCCGCGTACTTGCTGAGATCGAGCTGCAACCCGGTGAACAGGGCGAAGGCACGGCCCGCCTCCGTGAGAGCCCGGATGGTGAGCAGCATACGGCGCACGTCGGCGTGCACGAGCAGCGAATCGGCCGGTCCCTCCGGATTCCTGGGACCGGTTGCCGCACGCCCCTGCAGGCGGTCCCGCGCGTAGCGCGCCGCCTGCTGGTAGGCAAGCTCGCCCGCCCCGAGGCCCTGCAGGCCGACCGACAGACGCTCGTAGTTCATCATCGTGAACATGCACGCGAGCCCCTGGTTCGGCTCGCCGATCATGTAGCCCACCGCGCCGTCAAAGTTCATGACGTTGGTGGCGCTGCCGCGAATGCCCATCTTGTGCTCGATGGACCCGCTCGCCACCGCATTCCGCTCGCCCACCCCGCCGGATCCGTCGGGCAGGAACTTGGGCACGATGAACAGCGAGATTCCCTTCGACCCGGCCGGCGCGTCGGGCAGCTTGGCCAGCACCAGGTGGACGATGTTCTCGGCCAGATCGTGCTCGCCGCTGGTAATGAAGATCTTCGTGCCCGTGATCCGGTAGGACCCGTCCGCCTGCGGCTCCGCGCGGGTCCGGATCATGCCGAGATCGGTACCGGCATGCGGCTCGGTCAGATCCATCGCCCCGGACCACTGGCCTGCGTAGAGCTTCGGCAGGTAAGTCGAACGCTGCTCGTCGGTGCCGTGGCTGTCGATGCAGATGGAGGCGCCCGTGGTCAGCGTGCCGTACAGAAAGAGGCTCGTGTTCGCCGCCCAGAACATCTCCTCGATCAGGCAGCCGAGCATCTTCGGCATGCCCTGGCCGTCGTAATCCGGATTGCCGGCGAGCCCCAGCCAGCCGCCACCAGCTAGCGCGTCGTAGGCCGCCTTGAAGCCGGGAGGGGTGGTGACAACGCCGTCTTCCCAGCGGCAGCCGGCCTCGTCGCCGGACTGATTCAGCGGCGCCATGACCTCCGCCGCCAGTCGACCGCCCTCCGCGACCACCGCCCGAACCAGGTCCGAACCGATCTCTGCGAAGGCCGGGATCCCGGCCCAGCGTTTGTCCACCTCGTAAAGCGTGTAGAGCAGGAACTCGATGTCCCGCTCTGGTGCGCGGTATTCCAGCATTTGCCTTCCCGTCCGAATGGCCGCGGCGTCAGGCGCCGCGCCTACCAGGGGCCGAAGCTCTCGGCGCTGGCCCCCATCAGTGTTTGTGCGCCGGCTTCCACGGCCGACCTGTGGGCCTCGGCGCGGGGCAGGAGCCGGGCAAAATAGAACCGCGCCGTCGCCAGCTTACCCTCCAGAAACCGGGCGTCCTCCGTGCCTTCCTCGAGCGCGGCGCTGGCCTTGAGCGCGATTCGACCCCAGCAGTAGGCGAGGGTCAAGTAACCGCTGTAAAGCAGGAAATCGACGGCCGCCGCACCCACCTCCTCCAGGTCCTGCATCGCCCGACCGCCCAGCGTGCGCGCCAGCGCCTGCCACGCCCGCGCCCCGTCGCCAAGCGCCGCGCCCATCCCGGCGAGCGTCTGCTGAGCGGCGA
>JASFLG010000377.1:0-4894 GCA_050118205.1 Pseudomonadales bacterium | reverse complement strand
TCGCGGTGGTCGGCAGCTTGTCCTTCCAGAGCTCTTCCCCGGTCTCGATGTCGAACGCGCGCAGGTAGCGATCACTGGCGGAGCCGATGAACACGAGCCCGGCCCGGGTCACCATGGCACCGCCCATATCGATACCCCACTTGAGGAGGGAGAACGGCCAGGGGGCCATCTCCTCGGCGGTGGCGAAAGGCACCTGCCAGAGCTTCGCTCCGGTCGTCAGATCGACCGCCGCGAGCGTTGCCCAGGGCGGCTCCGTGCACGGAATGCCCAGCGGTGAGACGAGCGGCTCGAGAATCACGCAGTACGGCGAGCCCACCTGCTGCCAGGCGTTCTCGGGACAGTTCCGGCGTTCGGCCAGTCGGATGACGATAGGTAGATGCTTGGTATTGGCGACCATGATCTTCCGCTCCGGGTCCACGGCCGGCGCGCCCCAGTTGTTGCCGCCGAGCGGCGACGGGAAGACCACCGTGCCGGTGAGGGACGGGGGCGTGTAGATGGGCCCGGTGGTCAGCGACTCGAGCTGCTCACGGCAGCGGCCCTCGTCCCAGAAAGTGAGTCCCCACGCATCGTCGGGAGAAATGCCGAGCTGGTCGAGCGGCTCCGGCTTCACGGGGAACGGCTGGGTGGGGGAGAGGTACTCGCCCGGGACCGCGCCGGTCTGAGGCACGGGCCGCTCCTCGACCGGGAACAGCGGCTCGCCGGTCCGCCGGTTGAGCACGAACGTCATGCCCATCTTGGTGACCTGAACGAGCGCCGGCACGGTCTCTCCGTCGATGGTGAGGTCCACGAGCACGGGTTGTGCGGGCACGTCGTAGTCCCAGATGTCGTGGTGAACGGTCTGGAAGTGCCAGACCACCTCACCCGTATTCGCGTCGAGCGCGACCACGGAGCTCGAGTAGTAATCGAGGTGCCCCTGCCGGTCTCCGCCGTAGTAGTCGGGGGACGAGTTGCCGGTGGGCACGTACACCAGCCCCAGCGCTGGATCCACCGAAATGACCGACCAGACGTTGGTGGTGCCGGCGACGAAGTTGCCCGATGCATCGACGGCCGGGTGCCCCGGCGCCACGGAATTCCAGCCCCAGAGAAACTCCCCGGTCAGCACGTCGTAGGCGCGCACCACGCCGGAAGGCACGTCGTTGCGCTGGCTGTCGGCGACCATCGCGCCGGTGACGAGCGTGTTGCCTATGATGGCCGGTGGGCTGGTCACGCTGTACTCGATGGCCTTGTGCGGGGATAGCCCCACGGTCAGATCCACGTCGTGGCCGGCGGCGAAATCCGGACAGCGTTTGCCGGTCTCGGCGTCCAGCACCACGATGCGGGCATCGAGCGTGCCCATGACGATCCGGTGATCGCATGGTTCTCCCCTGGGATCGGGTCGGGACCAGCTGCTTACGCCCCGGCAGTTGGTCAGGCCTTCCCTGGACATGTCCACGCCCGGGTCGAACGACCACTTCTCGGCGCCCGTCTGCGGGTCCAGGGCGAAGACCCGGTTGTACGGCGTGCAGTAGTACACCGTGTCGTTCAGCATGATCGGCGTGACCATGAGCGTGGTCGGGCGCGCCGCCATGCCTTCCTCGAACTCGAGACCACTGTCGAGCTCCCCGGTCCGGTAGTCGCCGGAGCGGTGCTCCCAGACCTGCTTCAGACGATTCAGGTTCGAGGCGTTGATCTGCTCGGCAGGGCTGTAACGGCCGCCGCCGGGTGCGCTGCCGTAGTAGGGCCATTCCAGGTCCCCTTCTCCAGAGTGCTCATCGGCGTTGGCTGTCAGCGTGCCGGCGCCCACACCGAAGCACAGCAGTAGCGCTGCACCCGCAGCGACCGTCTTTTTCGTCATGCCGGGATCCCCCTCTCGCCCGGGCGGATCATATCGCAGATCAGGGGGTGCGCGCCGACGCCTGAGCGTCTGGTAACAGGGCTGGCGACAGGGGAGGTCGCCGTCCCCAGTCCGTTTCGTTGTAGTTTGCCGCCAGATAGGTGATCAGCGTTTTCTCCTGCGCCTCGGGTATGGCCCACAGATTCTGCGTCCTCTGCATCCAGCGGATGACGTTCTCCCAGAACGATGCGTCACCGCGCTGGGCCGTCACCAGGCGGTAGGAGTGGCAGGCGCCGCAGTTGGCGCGAGCGATCTCCCAGCCCGGCGCGACGATGAGACCGGTGCTTGGATCGGTGGGTGCCTCTTCCGCGGCGGCAGGGAGTGCCAGCCACAGGCCGATGATGGCCAGGCAGCGCATCAGCTGGCCTGCACCGCGATCCGGTGCGTCGCGTTGTTCAGGTAACCCTTCGGATTCCAGCCCGGCACCAGCATCGGCTGGCTGACACCGGCGTCGTCCGTGGCCCGGACCCAGATCTCGTAGTAGCCGCGTCCCGGTAAGGTGACCGCTGTTTCCCAGGGCTGCCAGGCGAGGCGGTTCGCCGGCTGGGCCAGTCGCGCGCTTTGCCACGTCTCGCCGAAATCGATGGACGTGGCGACCGCGCGGACGCTGCGGTCGCCGGCCCAGGCCTTGCCGCGCACGGGAAAGGGCGTGTTCGACGCGACCTGGATGCCGGAGCGCGGAAATGTGACAAGGCTCTTAACGGGCATGCTCTCTATGATGCACATATCCTCGTCCGGCACGCTCTGACCCGGCGCGACCGGATGGCAGGGCACTCGGTAGCTCGTTCCCGTCATCTTGGCGCCGTCGTGCACCCGGTCGCGGACGAGCAGACCGCTGAGCCACTTGCCGGAGACGGAGCCGGGCCAGCCACCGCATACCAGGCGCAGCGGCGCGCCGTGCTCGGCGGGAATGTCCTCTCCGTTCATGGCGAAGGCGATCAGTGACTCGTCCTCCAGCGCCTTGGCCATGGGCACACCCCGGGATATCACCGCTTTGTGCGGGTCTCCGGAGAGATGGTGGTCGGCGCCCAGGTAGCCCAGATAGACGGCATTGTCGGCGACCCCACAGGCCTCGAGCACGTCCTTCACGCGCACGCCGCTCCAGGCCGGATTGCCGACGGCGCCGGTCGTCCACTGGTTGCCGGGCACCCGTGGGCGGAACTCGGCCCGGCCGTTGCCGCCGCATTCCAGCTGCAGCTGGTAGGTGTACGTTTCGAAGCGACGCTTGAGATCCTCGATGGAAAAGGTGGACGGGCGCAGGCAGGCCTCACCGCTCACCTCGAGCCGCCATCGGCTCGGGTCGGCATTCTCAGGCGGCAGGCCGTTGTTGCGTACGAACAGCCGACCGGCCGGCGTGATCAGATCATCGAGCAGATAGGCCGGGGTCTCCGCGTTCAAAGGCCGGTCGTTCAGCACCCTGAGCCCACCCTGAATGCTGTCGATGGGCGCTGTCCCCTCGGCGAGCGCCACCGGCAGATAACCGGCCGGCAGAAACCGGGCGTAGGGGACGAGGGTGCCGAGCCGGGCCTGGAGGGCGAGCAGGGCCGTCCCTGTCAGGCCGCCGGTGACGAATCGCCGGCGTGAGAACAGAAGCGCCTGCGCGCGCTCCGGATCCTGAAAGAGCTCCGAAAGACCACGTTCCCGCCGCATGTCACGCTCCCCGACCACGCAAGCGCTCATCATGCGCCATCCGGCACGAGACCTGAAGGGTTCGCCGGCCGGCGGAACGGATTGCTGTGATAGCATCCGGCGGCAGCACAGAGCACAGGAGGGGTTTATGGGCGCACGGGTACTCACCGCGCTGGCGGTCTGCGTGCTTGTCGCGGGCTGCGCCGAAGAGAAGGCGCCGGCGCCACTGGAAGTTCAGGTGCTGGTCACCGGCGCGAACATCTCCGGCGCCAACGGCCTGCACTTCTCGCCGGATGGACGCCTGTTCGTCGCGTCGGTCATGGGCTCGGAGCTGGTGGTGCTCGACCCGGACAGCGGCGCTGTGCTGGAGCGGATCTCCAGAGGCGTCGACGGGCCCGACGACGTGGCGTTCGACGCGGCAGGGGACTACTACTGGACGTCCATACTCACCGGCGAGGTCGCGGGCATGACCACCGACGGCGTACGCATCTCCGCCGCGACGATGACGCCGGGTGTCAATCCGATCACTTTCTCGCCCGACGGCAGGCTGTTCGTGGCCCAGTGTTTCTTCGACGACAAGCTCTTCGAGGTGGATCCGCTCGGTGACGAGCCGCCACGCCTGATCTCGGACGAGCTCGGTCCGGGTTGCGGCCTGAACGGGATGGACTGGGGGCCGGACGACAGGCTTTACGGTCCGCGCTGGTTTCAGCATCAGGTGGTCAGCTTCGACGTGGACGAAGGCGACATGCGGGTGGAGGCTACCGGCTTCGAGGTGCCGGCGGCCGTGAAGTTCGATTCGCACGGAGTGCTGCACGTGCTCGACACCATGGCCGGGGCGGTGATCCGGGTGGACGACGGCAAGCAGACGGTGGTCGCCACGCTGGAGCCGGGTCTCGACAACCTGGCGTTCGACGCGGATGACCGGCTGTTCGTGTCGAGCTTCGTGGACGGCACGGTCTGGCGGGTGCAGCCCGACGGCAGCAGCATCGAGCTGCAACCTGGCGGCATGGCTCATCCCGGTGGCATCACCGCCAGAACATCCCCGGATGGCGTTCAGGTACTTGTTGCCGACCTGCATGCCCTGCGCGCTTTCGGAACGTCGGGCGAGGTGGCGTGGACCGAGCGGAACATTCTGGGGGTCGGCGAACTCGGATCGGTGCTGGCCGTCGCGCCTGACGGCGACAATCTCATCCTGACGTCGTTTACCGACAACAACGTTCGTATCTGGGACCCGAGCCGGCGACGCAATCTGGCAAGGATCGACAATCTGCAGATGCCGGTCAGCGCCGTGCGCTTCGGGGACGCGCTGGTGGTGGCCGAGTATCTTGCCGGCCAGGTACGGGCACTGAACGCGCCCCCGCCGGTGATCATCGCCAATGGCCTCCAGGCGCC
>JASFLG010000376.1:0-4899 GCA_050118205.1 Pseudomonadales bacterium | reverse complement strand
TGGCCAATGCCGTAGGAAAGTTTCGTGCCCGTGCCGAGCGGCGGCGCTTCTTCGTGTGCTGCCACGTCTGCTCCCTAGCGCCGGGCCTGGTGAGAAACCGGGCCTCCGAACGGTGCATGAATGAGCGAACGAGTAGGACCCATATGATCTCTTCCCTGAGGTTCACGAACGCTACCATAGGGCTGGCAATTGTAGAACGCGCTGTGGCTGCTTCGGTCGCGCATCGCGCCGGGTTAAGATTGCAGGGTCTCGGACGAAGGAGAGAGGCGTATGGCTCAGATCACGCCATTGGTTGTGGACATGGATTCCCACGTGATGGAACCGCCGGATCTGTGGCAGAACTACCTCGAGCCCAGCTACCGGCATCGAGCCATCCGCATTGAGCGGAACGCAGATGGGGTCGAAACCCTCATGGTCGACGACAAGCCGTTGCTGTCCGGACGGCTCGCGGCGCTCGGCGGCGCCGAGCACGATGCGGTGCAAACCTTTACGGATCCGGATCTGACCTACCTGGATGGCTGTCCGAAAGCATCGTATGACACGGATGCGCGCGTGCAGCTGCTCAACGAGTGGGGTGTGGACATGGGCGTCGTGTTCCCGACAATCGGGATTCTATGGGATAAGGAAGACGATCCCGAGCTGGCCATGGCATACGCGCGCGCCTACAACAACTGGCAGTGGGATTTCGCCAGTCCGGCGTTGGATCGGATTCTACCGATCGCACATGTTCCGCTATACGATGTGGATCTTGCCTACCAGGAGCTGAAGCGCTGCCTGAAGCTCGGTTTCAAGGGGATGTTTCTGGCGCCGGAACCCGTGTGCGGCAGGAGGCCCTCCCACCCCGATTTCGACCCTATCTGGCAGTTGCTGATCGATGCCGACCTGCCCGTCTGCGTGCACCTGATCGTGCGTTTCGACAGGGTGGTGAACCTTTCCAATACCCAATGGTGGGACACCACCCGGGAGCGCCCGGACACGGTTTTTTCGTTCGGGCTCGGCGGGACGATGCAGCTGATACCGGCGGTTGCGGCACTGGTGTGCGATGGCTTGTTCGAGCGCCACCCCGGGCTGAAAGTCGTCATTGTCGAGTCCGGCGCCGGTTACGTTCGATACCTGATGGACCGACTGGACGAAAAGTACGCGAGGTTCAAGGCGACGAGTTGCCTGTCCCGCCCACCCAGCGAGTACATTCGGGAGAATTTCTGGTTTGTCATGGATCCGAGTGAAGGCAGCATCGACGCCCAGTGCGATCTCGTGGGCGAGGACAAATTTCTCTGGGGATCCGACTATCCTCATGTGGATTCGCATCTGACGGCCATGCAGGAACTCCACGCCGCGCTCGAGCCCATGACAGAGCGTCGCCGCAGCCTGGTGCTCGGCGAAAACGCACGCGTGCTGTTCCGGCTGTGATCTCCGGCTAGAACCAGGAGAAGCGCGTAGCACGAGCAGTGTCTGCATCTACATCAACGCGGAGACAACTCATGAATCAGTCCGACGACTTCACAACCTCGCTGAAGACCGAACGTTTGAACGAGCTCGCTTTCTCGTTCAAAAAAACGGGCGCGATGGTGCTCGCCCTGGAGCTGGGGCTCTTCACGCTGATCGAGGAAGGCAAGCGCACCGTGGCCGCCCTTGCCCAGGCCTTGGACCTGGATGAGGAGATGGTGGAGCGCCTGGTCACCGTGTGCAGGGCCATGGAGCTGATCCGTGAGGTGGATGGGTCGCTCGAGAACTTCAGTGACGTCTCGCGATACCTCGTCAAGTCGAAACCGACCTACTTCGGCCAATACCTGATCTATCAGCCGATGTCCGAGTACGACAGCTTCAAGAATCTCGCCGAACACTACGTGAGGCCAACCGGCCCCCCGCCGGAGAAGGGCAGCTACATCGCAATGATGGAAGACCCCGACAAGGCACGACGGTTCACGGAGGCCGGCTACAACGCATCGCTACCCCTGGCTCACAAGCTCACGAAGCTGTTCGATTTCTCACGTTTCAAGCACTGGCTGGACGTTGCCGGAGGGTCCGGTTGCTACGCCATTGCCGCGTGCGAGCGAAACCCTGGGCTGAAGGTCACGATTCTGGACCAGAGCAACGTCACGGTAGTGGCTCGCGAGTTCGTCGAGAAACACGGCCTGAGCGAGCGCATCGACACGATGGACGGTGACTTCTTCGAGGTTGCCTTCCCCGAGGACTGTGATCTCATCAGCTACATCACGCCGTTGCAGAGCTATGTGCCGGAGCAGGTCATTCGCGTGCTGAAGAAGAGCCACGAGGCGCTGTTGCCCGGCGGCACCTGCCTGGTGATGGATTACATGCTGAATGACGCCAAGGACGGTCCGCTCGACCCGGCGTTCCTGAACCTCGCGGGGGTCAGAAAAGGACACTACACCGGACGCGTGCAGTCCGGGCCCGAATACAAGGCGTTCTTCCAGGAAGCGGGGTTCGTCGACATCGAGACCGACTGGCTGATGCGGCATCAGCTGGGCTTCGTCCACGGAACCAAGGCAGTCTGACGACCTCGCTGGCCGGCGTTTGATCTCGGCATCTCCTCGGGCAGGTGGTTGCGGTTGCCGTTGCGCCGCTGACCACGGCCTCCCCGTTCAGGCAGCGGACTCGTAGCGCGAGGTGTCGTCCTCGGCCAGCCGGGCGGAAAAGTCCGTCATCGTGTAAGGGAACTGCGTGACGATCCGGCCCGACGGTGCGCGATAGTAGCCGCGACAGTCGGCCGACCACACCGTGATGCCGTCAATGGCCTGTTGCAGCCCTTCGTTGTACTCGGTCTCGGCGTCCGCGCGCACGTCGAGCCACGCCAGCCCCTCGTCGAACAGGCGGCGGATGTGGCGAACCGAGTATGCGACCTCCATCTCCAGCATCGTGATCAGCGAGCCGTTGTTGGTGTTCGGTCCATAGAGCATGAACAGGTTCGGAAAGCCGTTCGTCGTGATGCCCTGGTAGGCCATCGCCCCGTCCCGCCACGCATCGTGAATCGACACGCCATCGCGGCCGTACACGTCGATGGCAGACAGGTAGCGCGTGGTTTCGAAACCGGTCGCGAGGATGATCGTGTCCACCGGGCGCAGCGTACCGTCCATCCCGATGATGCCCTCGGGCACCACCTCGCGGATGCCGCAGTCAACCAGCGCCACGTTGTCGCGGTTGAAGATCGGGTAATAGAGGTTCGACAGCAGCGGTCGCCGGCAGCCGAAGCGCATTGTCGGGGTGAGGCGGCGGCGCAGGTCCGCATCGCGCACCACCGACAGGTTCTCCAGACCCGCGCGCTCGGACTCATCCAGCACCTCGGGATCGCTGAAAAGAATGAACGACTCGAGCTGCCGGTAGATCTCGCGCCGCAGTTCTGCAACCGCTTCCGGATGCTGACGGAAGTTCTCGAGCTCCGCCTCGGTGAACGGCGTGTCCTGCTTCGGAAGCACCCACTGCGGCGTTCGCTGATAGAGGTCGAGCGTTGCGACGATCGGCGCGATTTCCGGTGCGGTCTGCACCGCGCTCGCGGCGCTGCCGATCAGCGCGACCCGTTCTCCGGACAGGTCGTGGTCCTCGGGCCAGCGTGCAGTATGGAAGCAGGTGCCTGCGAAGGTCTCGAGGCCCGGGATGTCCGGCTCGACGATGTCGTTGAACATGCCGATCGCGCTGATCACCACCCGCGCCTCGATCGCACCACCGCCGGCGAGATCGAGCCGCCAGGTCGCGGAATCGTCCCGCCACGTGGCAGCGCTCACCTCGCGTCCAAAGCGACAGTACGGGTACATGCCGTACTTCGTCGCCACGTGCTCGATGTATTCGAGAATCTCCTTCTGGCCTGCATAGGGGCGCGACCAATCCACCTTCGGCTCGAACGAAAAGCTGTACAGGTGCGACTGCACATCGCACTCGCATCCGGGATAGCGGTTGTGCCACCAGGTGCCGCCGACGCCCGAGGCCTTCTCGAGGATCACAAAATCCTCTATGCCCGCCTTGCGCAGTTCGATGCCGGCGCACAGCCCACCGGGACCCGCTCCGATGATCACGACCTCGGCGCGTGCCGGCAAAGCCGACGCGCTGGTACTGGATGCCATGGTTTCTCCATTCATTAACGGTCGAATCTCAGTGCTGGATCGGCTCCGCCGCCTGCGGGTACAGATCGAGAAAGTTGCCCGCAAAAAACCGCTCGCGCTCCGCCGGGCTCAGCGTCTCGGTCGTGCGCTCGAAGCGCCCGATCGGATCCCGGCCACCCTCGGCATGAGGATAGTCGGACGAGAACAGATAGAGCGCCGGCGACGATTCCGCGACGAGCTGACCGACGTTCTCGAAGGGGTAAGGCGTGAAGCGCAGCTGGCTTCCGATCTGCTCTGACGGGCGGCGGCTCATGCGCGCGAGCTGCGGCTCGGAGCGCGACCAGATGTCCACGGCGTGATCCAGGCGGCGGATCATGTCCGGCACCCAGCCGGCACCGATCTCGATGACCCCGCCTCTGAGATCCGGGTGACGGTCCAGGACGCCGTCGAGCACGAGCGTGGAGATGAAACGCTGCGCGGCGAAGTGGATCACGGTCAGGTCCTTGCTGCCGATGACCTCGGCGCCGCCCCGGGCGCTGACGGTAGCGGGCCGCCCATCGTTCAGCCACTCGTCGTCGATGGTGAGCGGGGCGCTGCCGACGTGCAGGATGAAGGGCAGCCGCGACTCGGCAAGGCTCGCCCATAGCGTCTCGTGATCCACATGCCCCGGGGAGCGGCCGCCCGGGGCGTCCGCCGGAATCCAGACGGCGCCCAGGCCCTGTCGCTTGACCTGCTCGATCTCGTCCAGCGCCCTGGCAACGTCCTGGAGCGGGACCATGGCAACGCCGATCAGCCGGTCGTCCCCGGCGCAGAACTCGGCCATGGCCCGGTTGTGGGCCGCTGC
>JASFLG010000375.1:0-4910 GCA_050118205.1 Pseudomonadales bacterium | reverse complement strand
TGGTGGAGGGGTTCGGCGGCGGCACCGCCTCCGGGCGTCCCGTTCGGGCCATCCAGGTGGGTGGTCCTCTCGGTGCCTACCTGCCTGAGAGTCAGTGGGACACGCCGCTGGACTACGAGGCTCTGGCCGCGGTGGACGCCATGCTCGGTCACGGCGGCATCGTCGTGTTCGACGACAGCGTGGACATGAGCGAGCAGGCTCGGTTCGCCATGCAGTTCTGCGCGGACGAATCCTGTGGCAAGTGCACACCTTGCCGCATCGGCGCGGTACGCGGCGTCGAGGTCATCGACCGCCTTCGTCGGGGCGAGGAGCACGACGGCAATCTCATTCTTCTGCGCGATTTGTGCGATACCATGGAACTCGGCTCGTTGTGCGCCATGGGTGGGCTGACGCCCTATCCGGTACGCAGCGCGTTGAATCACTTTCCCGGTGATTTCGAGCGCTGATTCCGGGCGAGCGCGCTGCGAGCCGCTTGAGAAACGCGGCAACAAGCGGCAACCGACAAACGAGGCAGCCAACATGTTGCAGTTCTACGATCCGCAGACGGATCTCGGCACACCGGCGAAGCCAGGCACACGCATCGTCTCGCTCACCATCGACGGCATCGAGGTCAGCGTTCCGGAGGGCACCTCGGTGATGCGTGCCGCTGCCGAGGCGGGCATCAAGGTGCCCAGGCTTTGTGCCACGGACTCGCTCGAGCCGTTCGGCTCCTGCCGCGTGTGCCTGGTGGAGGTCGATTCCCGGAAGGACTTCCCGGCGTCCTGCACGACGCCGGTGGCCGATGGCATGGTGGTGCGCACGCAATCGGAATCTCTGGCCCGGCTGCGTCGCGGGGTGATGGAGCTTTACATCTCCGATCATCCGCTGGACTGCCTGACCTGCCCGACCAACGGCGACTGCGAGCTGCAGGATACCGCCGGCGAGGTCGGGCTGCGCGAAGTGCGCTACGGCTACGCCGGCGAGAACCATCTGGATGCGCGACCAGACGACTCGAATCCGTACTTCACCTTCGATCCATCGAAGTGCATCGTCTGCTCACGCTGCGTGCGGGCCTGCGAGGAAGTGCAAGGCACGTTCGCCCTGACCATCAGCGGACGCGGATTCGATTCCAAGGTGAGTGCAGGCCAGGATCAGCCGTTCATGGAGTCCGACTGCGTTTCCTGTGGGGCCTGCGTCGACGCCTGCCCCACGGCCACGCTGACCGACAACAGCATCATCGAGTGCGGCAAACCGGAGCACAGCGTCATCACGACCTGCGCCTATTGCGGGGTCGGGTGCGGCTTCAAGGCGGATCTGCGCGGCAACACCGTGGTGCGCATGACACCCTGGAAGCCAGGCAAGGCAAACCACGGGCATGCCTGCGTCAAGGGGCGATTCGCGTTCGGTTATGCCACGCACAAAGACCGCATCACCACGCCCATGATTCGAGACACCATCGACGAGCCCTGGCGCGAGGTGTCCTGGGATGAGGCGGTCACTTCCGCCGCCCGAAGGCTCCGGGACGTGCAGGCACGCTACGGCCGCACCAGCATCGGCGCCATCTCGTCGTCACGCTGCACCAACGAAGAGGTATGGCTGGTGCAGAAGATGGTGCGGACCGCGTTTGCGAACAACAATGTGGATACCTGTGCGCGGGTATGTCACTCGCCCACCGGCTACGGTCTCAAGCAGACTTTGGGGGAATCCGCTGGCACCCAGACATTCGACTCGGTCCGGGACGCGGACGTCATCATCATCATGGGCGCCAACCCGACCGAAGCGCATCCGGTGTTCGGCTCGCAACTGAGACGCCGTTTGCGGGAAGGTGCCAGGCTGATCGTGATAGATCCTCGCCGGATCGAGCTGGTCAGCGCGCCGCACGTTCACGCCGACTACCACCTGCCCGTGCGGCCCGGCACCAACGTGGCCGCACTCAATGCCATCGCCCACACCATCGTCACTGAAGCGCTGCACGATGAGTCGTTCATCGAGGCGCGTTGTGAGCGTGCCGACTTCGAGGAGTGGCTCGCGTTCATCCGGAGGCCGGAACATTCCGCGGAGGCCACCGAACGCTACACCGGTATCCCGGCCGGGGACCTGAAGCAGGCGGCCCGCCTCTACGCCACCGGGGGTAACGGGGCGATCTACTACGGGCTGGGCGTGACCGAGCACAGCCAGGGTTCCACCACCGTGATGGCGATTGCCAACCTCGCGATGCTCACCGGCAACGTCGGACGCGAGGGTGTGGGTGTCAATCCGCTCAGGGGACAGAACAACGTGCAGGGCGCCTGCGACATGGGCTCCTTCCCCCACGAGCTGCCGGGATACCGACCCATCGGCGATGATGCCGTCCGCGCGACCTTCGAGGCGCACTGGGGCATGACCCTGGATGGCACGCCGGGCCTGCGCATCCCCAACATGTTCGAGGCGGCGCTCGACGGCACGTTCAAAGGTCTCTACTGCCAGGGTGAGGATCTCGCCCAGTCGGACCCCAACACTCAGCACGTGGAGTCGGCGCTTCGGTCGCTGGAATGCCTGATCGTGCAGGACCTGTTCCTCAACGAGACCGCCAAGTTCGCGCACGTGTTTCTACCCGGCTCATCCTTCCTGGAGAAGGACGGCACGTTCACCAATGCCGAGCGCCGGATCTCACGGGTACGGAAGGCCGTTCCGCCGCTGTCGGGCAAGCAGGACTGGCAGGCCACGCTGTCGCTCGCCCGCGCCCTGGGCTGCAGCTGGGACTATCGGCACCCATCGGAGATCATGCAGGAGATCGCCCGGCTGACGCCCACGTTTTCCGGGGTGACCTACGAGAAGCTCGACGCGCTGGGCAGCATCCAGTGGCCATGCAACGATCAGGCGCCTTCGGGCACCCCGATCATGCACGTCGATGAGTTCGTGCGAGGCCGGGGCAGATTCGTCGTCACCGAGTACGTGCCTACCACGGAACGTGCCAGCCGCAGGTTCCCGCTGCTCCTTACCACGGGGCGCATCCTCAGTCAGTACAACGTGGGCGCCCAGACCCGGCGTACGCAGAACTCCGCCTGGCACCCGGAGGATGTGCTCGAGATCCACCCCCAGGACGCGGACGAGAGAGGCATCACCGATGGCGACTGGGTAGGCATCCAGAGCCGCATGGGCAACACGGCGCTGCATGCAAGAGTCTCCGAGCGCGTGCGGCCGGGGGTCGTGTACACCACCTTCCACCACCCCGTATCCGGTGCCAACGTGATCACCACGGATAACTCCGACTGGGCGACGAGCTGTCCCGAGTACAAGGTCACCGCCGTACAGATCAGCCGGGTGAATGCGCCTTCGGAGTGGCAGCTGCGCCAGGAGGCCTTTGACAGGCGGCAGAAATCGCTGCTGGAAGAGGCCCGGCGTTGAGCACGGACGACGAGATTGGTGCGCGTCGGTTGCCGAACGAGGGCTCCCGAGAGGTGCCCTGCTCCACGTGGGAGCAAGGCGACATCAGCGACCGTGTCGATGAAGTGATCGAGGAACGCGCTGTGGCTTTCGTGTACAACGGCATATCGCACGTGGTGATGATGGCCACCCCGCTGGACCTGGACGATCTAGCGCTCGGTTTCAGCCTCTCCGAGGGCATCCTCGACTCACCGGAGCAGCTGCTGGATCTGCGGGTCGTGGAGACACCGGAGGGGCTCGAACTGCACATGACGATCACCGCGCGACGGTTCCAGGCGTTGAAGGGTCGCCGCCGCAATCTCACCGGCCGCACCGGTTGCGGTCTGTGCGGCGCCGAGTCTCTCGAGCAGGCAATGCGGGACCCGACTCCGGTTGCATCATTCGGTCCCCTGGAGTTCCTGGCCTTTGATCGGGCCATCGAGCAGCTCCGCTCCCGCCAGCCACTTCAGCAGTCGACCGGGGCGGCTCACGCCGCTGCATGGTGCAGCCGAGACGGCGGGCTGCTGCTGCTGCGTGAGGACGTCGGTCGGCACAACGCGCTCGACAAGGTTCTCGGCGCGCTGTGCCGGTCTGGTTCCGACCGCCAGGGTTTCATGGTCGTCACGAGTCGCGCCAGCTATGAGATGGTCGCCAAGGCTGCCAGCGCGGGAGTGGCCGCGCTCGTCGCGCTATCCGCACCGACGTCGCTGGCAATCGAGATGGCCAGCGCATGCAACATGACCCTGGTCGGATTCGCGCGACCCGGCCGGCACGTGATCTACACGGACTAGCCACTGGTTTGGCGACCGATCATGGCAACGGGAGGCGTCACTTGAAGGATACTCTGCTCGCAGATCTGGTGGTGGTGGAGATCTCTCATCCGCTGACCGAGTACGCAGGATGTGTGCTGGCTGGACTCGGCGCGGACGTTTACCTCATCGAGCCGCCGGGAGGAGCCGCGATCCGCCAACGCCGACCTGGCATACCTTTCGCCGGCCATGACAGTCCCCGCAGCAGCCTCGCCTTCCTCACCCGTAACGTGAACAAGAGAAGCGTCGTCATCGACCCGACGAGCGACGAAGACCGCGACCTGCTGTCGGCCATGTGCGCGCGCGCGGACGTGGTGCTCGAGGCCGGCGACTCGGCCTTGAACGACATCGCGCACCAGGTACAACCGGGGGTCAGCGTCAGCATCACCGACGAAGGAAGACTCGGTGTTTCCTCGATCGTTGGCTTCGCAGCCAGCGGAGGACTCGCGTCGAGCGGCTGGCCGCATCAACCACCCTGCAACGCCCCCGGGTGGCTCCCGCTGGACGGGGCCTCGATCTATGCCGCAAGCGTGGCGTTGATCGGTACCTATGCACGCAGGCGTGGGTCCCGCCCCATACGCTACGAGATTCCCTACGAAGAAGCGGCGATCGCCGCCATCACGCCGTGGACCCGACCGTTGTTTGACTACGGCACCGAGGCCGCGGGCCAGGGCATTGTCACTCGGCGACTTGGCCCCGGCGGCTTTCCCATTTATC
>JASFLG010000374.1:0-4941 GCA_050118205.1 Pseudomonadales bacterium | reverse complement strand
TCGAGGACGGCGCGTTCGACGATGCGGCCACCCTGCTCGGCAAGCTGCCGCGCGGCGAAGCGCTCGCGCGCGCCGAGCGGGTGACGGACCCGGGACGCCGCCGGCGACTGCAGCAGTTTCTGCACTTCCCCGCGCACAGCCTCGGCAGCATTGCGTCGGCGGACGTGATCCGCATCCCTGCGTCCGCAACGGTCACGGACGTGCTCGCGCAGCTTCGGGACGACGCGGACGGCCACGAGCTGCCCGCGGTGGTCGTCGACGACCGCAATGCGGTCATCGGCGTGCTGGATCTGTGGCAGCTCTTCGTGCGGGCCCAGGAGAGCAGCACGGTGCGAGAGTTCAGCCATCCGGTGCCGACGCTGCGGCCGGAGGTGAGCATCGTCGATGCGGCCGCGCAGCCGATCTGGGCCGACCACCAGTGGCTGCCGGTGGTGGATTACCAGCAGCGCCTGCTCGGCGTCGTCACCCGCCGGCAGGTGCTCTCGGCCACCACCGAAGGGGAAGCGCACCCGTTCAGTGAGGGTATGGTCGATCTCGGCAATCAGTTCTTCACCGTCTCGGCCGAGGTGCTCGGCGAGCTGATCGGTAAGGGGGAGACGTGACCGACGTTGCCCTTGATCTGCGCCGGGACTTTCTGAACGGATATCCGGAGCTTGCGGCCCGCACGCTGGACACCCTGCCCGAGGACGAGCTGGCCCGTGAGCTCGAGGGGATTGACGCGCAGGCACTGGTCGGCGTGATGGAGAACCTGAGCACCGGTCGGGCGCTTGCGGTGTTCCGGGACCTGGACGATGCCACCCGCACCGAGCTGCTCACGCACGGCTCCCGGCGGCTGGCCCTGGTCTGGCTCACTGCCCTGAACGAGGTGGAGCGGGGCGCGACGCTCGAGAAGCTGCCCGAGACGGCCCGCGAGGATCTGGCGCGGCTCGTGGATTTTCCGGAGGACAGCGCCGGCAGGCTCATGGACCGGCCGCTGGACGCGATCCGCGCGGACATGACCGTGGGCCAGGCACTGGCCGCGGTGCGCCGCTCGCCGTTCACGCGGCTACGCTCCGTGTTCGTGGTGGACGAGGGCAACCGTCTGGTCGGCAAGGTGCACATGCAGACGCTGGCGCTTGCCTCTCCGGGTCAGCGGTTGAGCGATCTGGCGGTCGCTCCGGAAGGCGCCGTGTCCATCGACGCGGACCGGGAGGAAATCGTCGAGCAGCTCGAGACCTATCGCGTGGACGCCATTCCGGTGGTGGATCTGGAAGGCCGTCTGGTGGGCGTGGTCCGCTATCAGCGGCTGTTCGAAACCATCGAGAACGTCGCCACTGCCGACCTGCAGAAGATGGTGGGTGTCAGCGCCGACGAGCGTGCGCTCTCGAGCGCCACGTTCGCGGTGCGCAAGCGCCTGCCGTGGCTGCACATCAACCTGCTCACCGCGTTCCTGGCGGCGTCGGTGGTCGGTGTGTTCGAGAGCATCATCGCCCAGTTCACGGCGCTCGCCGTGCTGCTGCCGGTGGTGGCCGGGCAGTCGGGCAACGCGGGATCTCAGGCGCTGGCGGTGACCATCCGCGGCCTTGCGCTCCGGGAGATCGGCATCCGCGACTGGCTGGTGCTGCTCAGCAAGGAAGTGCGGGTCGGTGCCATCGACGGCGCGGCGCTGGCGGTGACCTGCGGCCTCGGCGTTTACCTCTGGAGCCAGTCGCTTGGGCTCTCGCTGGTGATCGCCGTGGCCATGATTCTGTCCATGGTGGCGGCCGGCATCGCCGGGGCGCTGGTGCCGCTCGTGCTGACCCGCATCGGCCAGGATCCGGCGACCGCTTCCTCCATCATCCTTACCACGGTGACGGACGTGTCCGGGTTCCTGTCCTTTCTCGGCACGGCCACCCTGCTCGCCAGCATGCTCTGACCGGTCACGTCCGTCGGGGCCCGCCGTCGGTCGGATCATCGTCGCCGCCTTCTGTCGGTTCCGATCCGTTGCCGGACGTCGGCTCGTCGATGAACACGGCCATGGGAAAGTCCGTGCTGCTGCGCAAACCGGCGATCGAGGAGAGATTGCGCAGGGACCGCCAGGCATCGCGCATCAGCCGGTTGAACACCACGTTCTCCTGGGGCTCGCCGTCCTCCCGGACGAGCGACAGCCGGTGCAGGGCATAGAGCCCGATGACCGTGGCGAAGATGAAGAAGAAGTCCCAGTAGGTGAAGTCCATGGCGTTGAACTCCGTCGCCGCGTCGCCGCTCTGCCAGCGCAGAATGAGCGAGAGCTGCATGGACGCGAAGAAGTCCGCCGTGGCGCCCCCGACCATGGTGGCTGCGGAAGCGGCGGCCGCGCAGACCATGGCACTGGTGGCGAGGTAGGCGGTGGCGTTCCCGCGCGGCGCGAGCTTCAGGGTGATGTTGCCGGAGGCGAGCGACACGCCGGCGTTCGCCAGCCCCGTTGCCACGTGGATGGCGATCAGCAGGGGGTAGGTCAGGGGGTGAACGTCCGGCATGGTGGTGAAGGTCCAGGCGAAGATGCTGGCGATGAACAGCGGCGCGCAGAAGCGCAGCACCGCCTTGTTGCTGAACCGGTCGGCGATCTCGCCCCAGTGAGTGACGGTGAAGTAGGCCGCGAACTGGCTCAGCGTCGCGAGGCCGATCACCACGAACAGGCTCATCTCCATCCCCCGTAGCATGAACACGGTGAAGAACGGCGCGGCCAGGTTGATGGCGAAGTTCCAGCTGGCCAGAAAGGCGAGCAGACGGCGGAAGTTCTGCTGCCGGAACGGCTCCCCGAGGCGGCTCATCAGGGGCACCGGCTCGGGATGCGGCGGCATGACCACGTCGTGGATGTGCCGGGCGGTCATCACCGCATACATGCCGCCGCCGAAGGCGAGCGCGTAGACGATGCCGAAGGCGTAGGTCTCGGGCAGCGGCACGAACCCCTCCCAGAGGTCGATGAATCCCGCGGCCGAGAGGCTCACCAGGATGCCGATGCCGATCATCTTCTTCTGGCGCTCGCCGAATACCCTGCCCATCAGGTCGTCCGGGATCAGCTCGCGCATCCAGGCGTTCCAGGCGCAGCCGATGAAGGCCCCGGCCACGTAGCGCAGGAAGAAGGCCACCGCCACGATGGTGAGCGCGATGCCCGGATCGGGAATGAGCACCGTCAGCGCGATCACCAGGAACATGGGCCGGGCGACCATCCCCGATATCGTGTAGACCTTGCGTCGTGACGGTGTGCGGTCGACGGTGTGGATCGCGGGAATCTGGGCCAGCTGCGACAGGTGAGGCAACGCGGCCAGCAGGCCGATCAGGAAGTTGCTCGCGTCGAGCTTGATGGCGTAGGCAGTGAGAAACGCGCCCACCGCCAGGGTTTCCATGATCTGGATGCCGATGCCGTTTCTGTTGATCCAGACCAGGCTCTCTTCTAGTGCCCGCTCATCGGTGGCGTGTGGTCCTGGAGACTCCGGGGTGCTGGCGGTCATTCGTTGCTGCTTGCGGCCGACCGGTCGGTATGTTGCATTAACCGGCAATCGGTAACCAGCGCAAGCGTCGAGCCTACGTGATCAGCATCATCGGTACTTTCGTCGGCGGCCTCGGGCTGTTTCTGCTTGCCGTCTCCATGATCACGGACGGCCTGAGGCTGGCAACCGGCGATGCCCTGCGCGAGATCCTCGGGAGATCCACACGTACCCGGCTCCGTGGCGTGCTCTCCGGCGTGCTGGTCACCGGCGTGGTGCAGTCGTCCTCGGCGGTCACGGTGGCCACCATCGGTTTCGTGAACGCGGGGCTGCTCACCCTCGGCCAGTCGCTCGGTGTGATCTACGGCGCCAATGTGGGCACGACGGTCACCGGATGGATCGTGGCGCTGGTGGGCTTCAGCTTTCACGTGGAGGCATTTGCCCTGCCGCTGATCGGTCTTGGCATGCTCTCGCGCGTGCTCCGACCGACGTCCCGCATTGCGGCTTTCGGGGAGGCGCTGGCCGGATTCGGGCTGTTCTTCATTGGCGTCGACGTGCTGAAGGATGCCTTCGAGAGCTTCTCGGCGAACGTGGACGTGGCGAGCTTCGCTCCCCAGGGCGGTGCGGGCCTGGTGCTCTACGTGCTCCTCGGTTTCTTCATGACCCTGGTCACGCAGTCCTCCAGCGCCGCCATCGCCATCACGCTCACCGCGGCGACCGGGGGGGTGCTGGGTATCAACGCCGCGGCGGCCATGGTGGTGGGGGCGAATGTGGGCACCACGTCCACTGCCGCGTTCGCGGTGGTGGGGGCCACGGCGAACGCGCGACGGGTGGCGGCGGCGCACGTGATCTTCAACCTGACCACCGGCGCCGTGGCCATCATTCTGTTGCCGGTGCTGATCTATGTGGTCCGGGAGACGGGCGAGGCGCTTGGCCTCGCCGACGTGCCTGCCGTGACCCTGGCGCTCTTTCACACGGTCTTCAACCTGCTCGGCGTGGCGCTGATGTGGCCCATGAGCGACCGCCTGGCGGCGTATCTCGACGGTCGCTTCACCACCGAGACGGAACGACTCGGTCGACCGGAGTTTCTGGATCACAACGCCCTCGGCAATCCCGACCTCGCCGTGCGGGCCATGCAGCTCGAGCTCGCCCGGGCGCTCTCCATCGGCCGGGAGGTGGCGGCGGCGAGCCTCTCCGGAGAGTCTCCGCCGGAAGGCGCGGTGCAGCGGCTGGCGGGTCTCGAGCTTCTGGTCGAGTCCATCGAAGCATTCGTCAGTCGCCTGGAGCTCGAGCGCTTGCCCGAGTCCTCGAGCGGCAGTCTGCCTCTGGTGCTCAGGGTGTCCGGTTACCTGGAGGAGGTGGTCGGCATCATTCGCGACCTGGAACGGCATCGGGCTGACATTCGCAGCGTCGTTGCGATTCGCGCGGCGGGGGAGGAGGTCGCGGGATTCGAGGCCGGAATCGCGCGACAGATCGAGCGCTGCAATCCCGAGATGCCTGGATTCTCTGTGGC
>JASFLG010000373.1:0-4944 GCA_050118205.1 Pseudomonadales bacterium | reverse complement strand
TGTGGTTGTCGTTCTACCCCTTCAAGCAGGACGACTATCTGCACGTGGCCGAGCACTGGGTCACCCAGCTTGCGGCAAAGTCGGGGCTCAGCACCGGGTGGGACGACGACGCCCGCGCAGAAGCCCTGCGCTGGGCGCTGGCCCGCGGGGTGCGAAGCGGCCGCACGGCCCAACACTTCGCCCGCCACTGGGTAGGCAGTCGCCTCGTCGGCTGACAGGAACTCTGCCGCGGCGGACCCCGTCGCGCACAACAAGCAACAAGCAACAAGCAACAAGCAACAAGCAAGGAGAGACAATGAAGCTTTGCACAGGGATTGGCCGGTATCTGGGTCTGGTGGGACTGCTGGTGATGGCGTCTGCCGTGCACGCGGGCGTGCTCAATCTGACCAATGGTGATCGTCTGACCGGCGAGATCGACAGCATCACCGGCGGCAAGGTGATCCTGAAGACCGAGTTCGCGGGTACCATCGCCGTGAAGCTAGAGACCGTGCAGAACATCGACAGCGACAAGAGCTTCGAGCTGCGCATGGAGGACGGCGAGCGGACGCGCGGTCAGTTCGTCGCCAGCGCGGATGCGCAGCAATTCAAACCCGAAGGCGGTCAGGCGGCCGATCTGAATCTCGCACAGGTACGCCGTGCGGGCGAGAACAAGCTCGGCCTTGGAGATCTGGGGTCCGACTGGGAGACGCGCTTCGACGCGGGCATCTCCGCGTCGAGCGGCAACAGCAAGACCGCTTCACAGAACTACCTGCTCGAGTCCACCTTGACCCGTAGGCACTCCGACCACCACCTGATGTTCACCTACAACACCCAGGAAGACGACGGGGTGAAGACCAAGGAAACCACGCTCGGTGGGTACCGCTACCGGCGTTTCTTCGGTGAACGCTGGTACGGTCTCGGCAACGTGGGTTATCAGGAGGATGCCTTCAAGGACATCGACTATCGCTGGACGCTCGGTGTCGGTGGCGGTTACAAGTTCTGGGATAACAGCCAGGGGGCATTCTCCACCGATCTGGCGTTCAACTACGTGATGGAGAAGCTGGCCGGGGTCAAAGACGAGAACCCGGCCGTTCGCTGGGGCCTGGATTGGAACCGCTTCCTGTGGACCAAGAAGGCGGAAGCGTTCTACAACCAGAGCGTGCTGTTCATCTACAGCAACCCGGACAATACGGTCTACAACGGCTCCGCGGGCATCCGTTTCAACCTGACGGAGATGCTGACGGCGAATCTCCGGGTGGATGTTTCCCACGAGACGGAGCCTTCGGACGACCTGAAGAAGACCGACGTCACCTACGTGATCGGCGTCGGCCTGGTGCTCTGAGGCGCGGCTCCTTGCGGAGGGGCCCCATCGCTTGACGGGGGTGGGGCGCCTTCATAGAATTCGCGCCTTCCTGAAAACGTCCCCTTCGTCTAGAGGCCTAGGACTCCAGGTTTTCATCCTGGCAACAGGGGTTCGACTCCCCTAGGGGACGCCAACCAAAAAAGCCCGCTTATGCGGGCTTTTTAGTTGGTATCGCCTGTGGACAGGAGTCGGTTCGCCGCAGAAACCGCGTTGACGGGGTCCGTGGCGCTCAGCCGCTCCACGGTGTCGACGATGGTCTGGGTCTGCGCGTCCACCTCGAGGTTGACGCGATCTCCTGCCCGCACGGTTCCGAGTGTGGTGCGCGCAATGGTCTCCGGAATCAGGCAGACGACGGCCTCGCTTCTCGCGCGGTCGAGACCGGCGATGGTGAGGCTCGCGCCGTCGAGCGCCACGAAACCCTTCGGCGACAGGTATTTCGTCAGCGCCTCGGGTGCGCGCAGGAAGAGCGTTCGTTCGTTGGGCGCTTCTTCGACGCGCACTACCGTGGCCGTGCCCGAGACGTGACCGGACAGCAGATGGCCGCCCACCTCGTCGCCCACCCGAAAGGATCGTTCGACGTTGACACGGGCGCCGCGGACGACGTCACCGAGGTTCGTGGTCTCGAGGGTCTGGCGGATCACGTCGAAGCGGACGTCGGTACCCTTGTTGCCCGTGACGGTCAGACAGGTGCCGTTGACGGCAACGGAGGCACCGGCGTCCAGGCCGGAGGCCAGAGCCCCCATCCGCACTGTAAGCCGGCGCAGCCCCGGTTCGTCGGCAACCGCGCGGACCTCGCACAGGCTCTGGACTATCCCTGTGTACATGGCATCTCCAGATCCTGGCCGAGGCGCAGGCGCTTGGTTTCCAGATATCCGTGGCAGGCCGGGTGGGCCGCGCTCTGCAGCGGTGCCCGGTCGACCTCGATGCCGTGCGCGCGCAGGTCCCGGGCCTTGTCCGGATTGTTGGTGAGCAGCACGCAGCGTCGAATGGCATGGTGCTGCAGATATCGAGCGGCAGGCCGGTAGCTGCGGGCGTCCACCGGCAGCCCCAGCGCCAGGTTGGCGTCGACGGTGTCGAGGCCCTGATCCTGCAGGGCGTAGGCTCTCAGTTTGTTCTCGATGCCGATGCCGCGGCCCTCCTGACGGAGGTACACGAGCACGCCGCAGCCGGCGTCGTGAATGCGTCTGAGCGACTCGTCGAGCTGCTGCCCGCAATCGCAGCGCACCGAGCCGAAGGTCTCGCCGGTGATGCACTCGGAGTGGATGCGCACCAGCGGCAGCTCTCGGGTACCCAGACCCACGGACAGCGCCAGGTGGGGCGCGGGCCTCCCGGCGTCTGCATCCGGCCTGTCTCGGTGTTCGTCGCCAAGTCGAAAGCTCTCCATCATGAACTCCCCATGCCGGGTCGGCATGCGGGCGCCGGCGGTGATCGTCAAGGTGGGTTGGTCCACGCCTCAGGTCTCCTTGATGACGGTCTCGATGCTCAGGCCGAAGCTGGCGATGCCGGGGAACGACAGCTCCCGGCTGGCCAGCAGATGGATGCGTCTCACCCCCAGCGCGTTCAGCACGTAGCTGCCGAGCCCGACCTCGCGCCAGACGGCGCCGGTGGTCTCCTCTTCCTGTGCGCTCGCGGCCGCGGGCAGATAGATGAACACTCCCTGTTCCGCCGCGGTGATCAGTTCGAGGGAACGGGAGATGACGTTGCCGGGCGCCACCGCGCTGGCGAGAAAGTCCCGGTCGCGCACGCCTTTGACCACTCGCACCAGGGTGGGGCGGTCGCCGTCGATATCGCCTTTGACCACGGCGGTGATCTGCTTGGCGTCGAAGGCGGTGCGGTAGACGTGCACCGTGAGCGGTGTGCCGCCGAGGGTCATCGGCATGGTGGCGATCTCTTCCACCAGCACCTCGTTGCTGGCCCGGTAGCGGATCAGAGCGTCGATGGAGATGATCGGCAGGTCGTGCTCGGCCGCGAACGCCATGAGGTCCGGGACGCGTTTCATGGTGCCGTCGTCGTTCACCAGCTCGCACAGCGCGGCGGCGGGGCGGCAGCCGGCCAGGCGGGTGAGATCGAGGGCGGCCTCGGTGTGACCGGAGCGCACCAGGACGCCGCCCGGGGCGTAGCGCAACGGAAAGACGTGCCCGGGGCGGATGAAGTCGGTCGCCGTGGCGTCCGGATCGGCCAGCGCGTTCAACGTATTGGCGCGCTCCTGGGCGGAGATGCCGGTGGTCATGCCGGGCAGGTAGTCCACCGACACGGTGAACGCACACCGGTGGGGCTCCTGATTGCGGTCCACCATCGGCGGCATGTCCAGACGGTCCAGACGGGCCGGTTCCACCGGAGCGCAGATGACGCCGCTGGTGTGGCGGATCATGAACGCCATCTTCTCCCGGGTGGCGTGCTCGGCGGCGAATATCAGGTCGCCCTCGTTCTCCCGGTCCTCGTCGTCCACCACGATCACGAACCCGCCGCGGGCGATCTGCGCCACGGCGTCGTCCACCGAAGAAAATTCACCAGTGCTGCTCATCGCATGCTCCCCGGATTCGATTGACCTCATGTTAGCGGCGGGACTAATGTCCATAAATAGAGATACATGAACTGGTGTTGTCCGAAAATGAACAGCCAACTCCGATGGGACCAGGTGCGCTACTTCCTCGCCGTGGCAAGGGCGGGGTCGGTGGTCGGGGCGGCCCGCCGGCTGTCCGTGAGCCATGCCACCGTCATCCGCAACGTCTCCCAGCTCGAGGCGTGCCTTGGCTTGCGGTTGTTCGACCACGTTCGCTCGGGCTACCGAATCACCGCGGATGGCGAGGAGGTGCTGGTCAGCGCAGCGGCCATGGAGGAGCACGCGGAAGCCCTGCTGCGCCGGGCAACCGGCAAGAATCCGACCCCCGAGGGCCTGCTGAAGCTGGTGGTGTCGGACAGCTCGCTGTTCGATCCCATGCCGCTGCTGCGACTGTTCAGGCAGGCGCACCCGAACGTCGAGATCGCAGTGGAGGACGTTCCAGGCGAGGCGGAGGCCCGCATTGCCCGGCTGCATGCGGACGTGGCGATTCAGGTGACCAATGCCCCTCCCGAGGAGCTGGTGGGGCGTCAGCTCGGCCGGGTGGCGTTCGGCTACTTCGCGAGCGCGGACTATCTATCCACTTTGCCTGCCGCGGCGCCGCGGCCGGAGGACTGCGAGTGGGTGGTGTGGTCTCTCGGACCGGGAGACCTGGACGACACCTGGTATCGAAGCGCGCTGCGCCGGCTGGCCCCCCGACCGCGGATCGTGCTCCAGGCCGATCGGCATTCTGAAGCGTTGGCGGCGGTCCGGGCCGGTGTCGGCGCGAGCCTGCTGTGTGAGTCCGCCGCGACCGACCTCGTGCGCCTGCCGTTCGCAGAGCCGCGGGATTCATTCGCCGTGTGGCTGCTCACCCACCCGGACCTGCGCCGCGCCGGACGGGTGCGGGCGCTGTTCGACGTGGTCGCGGACACGTTCCACCGCATCCCCGGGGCTGGGACCCCGGCGGAGTAGTCGACGATCAACAGGGAATGGAAACATGACTCGGTATCTGGCGGTCACGTCTCCCCGTACGTGACCAGAATCAGGATCACCAGCGAGA
>JASFLG010000372.1:0-4953 GCA_050118205.1 Pseudomonadales bacterium | reverse complement strand
GGAACGCGCGATCCTTCTGCAGGATGGACATCGCCTGGGTGAGCGCCCCCTCGTAATCGCGCGCGGCAGCGAGGACGATCGCAAGCTGATAGCGCGCATCGAGATCCTCCGGATCGGTCTGGACCCGGGCCTCGAGCGTCGTCGCGTCGTCCATCCCCGCCGCCTCCTCGGCAACTTCGAGCCGGGTGGCCGGGCGGTCCCGACCTTCGGTCTCCTCCGGAATGGTGGCCAGCAGGGTCCTGGCATCCTCCTCCTGTCCCTGGATCACCAGCACGTCGGCGAGCTCCACCCGGAAGCCCTGATTACCCGGCTCCTCCTGGATCGCCTGCTCGAGCATCCGTCGCGCGGTATCGAGGTCGCCGCGCGCCAGCAGGACGTCGAGCTGCTCGCGCAGCGTGTCGGCCGGGGATTGGGTGAGATGCTCGAGCAACCCGCGCAGGGATTCCTCCGTCTGCGGCCCGTCGAGCTGATCGACGAGCTGCCCGTCGCGCACCACCCGGATGCTGGGCAACCCCTGGATCCGAAGGTGCTGGGCGAGGGTCTGATCGCGTGCCACGTCCACCAGACCCAGGAGTACCTTGCCCTGAAACTGCGTCGTCAGCCGCGCGAGGAGATCTCTCGTCTGCGCCGAAGGCGCCACCTGCTCTGCCCAGAACAGGAGCAGCACGGGCAGCTGCTGGGAACGCTCGATCACGTCCGCCTGGAAGGTCTGCGGGTTGACCTCGAACACCGCGCTGGCTTCGCTCATGGTATCGGTAAACGTCCGGAAACAGCCGGGCATTCTAGCGTCGCATCCCGCGGGCGGCCACCAGCCGCGGGGTCAGACACCCAAGCTCGATCGAACGCGCCCGCCGATGCCCTGGAGCCGCTCGATCGGCTCGTTGCTGAACACCAGGCGTACGTACTGTGCGCCGTGACGCTCGCCCCAGTTGATCATCGGGGTGGCGGCCACCCGTCCCACTTCGAACAGCCGGGTGGACGCCTCGACCCCGCTGAGACCGAGCTCGCCCGCATCGAGCAGCATGGACCAGCTTCCGGCCGCGATCCTCAGAGGCAATCCGGACAGCTCGTCGGCAATGAGATCGCGGCGCGCCTCCCAGGTCGCCACCGCCGAGGCCACGTCGCCGGCCGGAGAATCCAGCGCCGCCGCTGCCGCGTTCTGGGCGATTCCGACGGGAACCACCACGTCCGAGATACTGACCAGGCCGACCTCGCGGAGCAGCGCACGCGGACCAGCGACCCAGCCGACACGCCAGCCGATCATCCGGTACTCCTTGGAAACGCTGCCGACGGTGATCGTACGTTCGCGCATCCCGGACAGCCCCGCGGGATGCAGGCAGGGACGGCCGTCGTAGAGAATCCGCTCCATGGCCGCGTTGTAGATCAGAAGCAGATCGTGCGCTGCGCACAGGCTGGCGACGACCGCCCACTCATCGGCATCCAGGACGGCACCACTCGGCATCGACGGATTCATCAGGAACAGCGCCCGGGTCCGTGGGCCGATGGCCGAGCGGAGACGATCCGTATCGAGCCGCCACGCCCCGGCCTGCCAGACAAACGGAATCCGTACCGGCACCCCGCCCGCGATCCGTATGCGGTTCAGCATGCCGATGTAGGTCGGGTCGGTGACCACCACCTCGTCGCCCGGATCGATCAGCGCGTTCAGCGTCACCATGCAGCCGTTCAGACCGCCGGCGGTGACAATGCACTCCTCCATCGGGTGATAGGCCTGCCCGGACTGGCGCTCGACGTGTCGCACCACGGCCTCGCGCAGACGCGACTGGCCGAGGAACGGCAGATAGCTGTTCGCATCATCGTCGTCGATGCTGGCCCGGGTGGCGTCGAGTGCGGCCGCCGGCGGGCGGAGATCCGTATCCAGGTTTTCCAGACGCAGAATGTCCGGGTCCGACGCCGCATCGGCCCTGGCGCCCATGGCGTCCACACCGATGGGCGGCACCCCCGCGAGCCTTTCTGCACGCTGTCGCTCCCGCATCTTCCTGCTCCTCGCCCTTCTCGCGCCTCCGGGAAAGCTAACGCCATTTGATTCACAATACAGCCATGTTCTACGACGTTCACAGACTGATCGGCACGCTGTGTCTGGGCGCGCTGCTCGTTACCGTGCCGCGCGGCACTTATCGGGGCCCGGTGGACCCGAAAGCACCCGACTTCCGCGCCTACCCGGCAGGCGAAGCCAGAAAGGAGGCGTTCTTCGAGTACCTCGCCCCCCTCATCGATGCCGAGAACGAGCTCTGGCGGGCCCGCCGCGCGAGACTCGAAGGCCTGCGCGACAGGACGCTCAACAAGGCCGACCGGCGCTGGCTCAAAGCGCTGGCCGGCTTCTTCGAGGTGTCACCGGACCTGCCAAAGAACAGGCTCATCGATGCGCTCCTCGACCACGTGGATACGGTCCCGAGATCCCTGGCACTCGCGCAGGCGGCAAAGGAGTCCGCCTGGGGTACCTCCAGGTTCACCCGGGAAGGCAACAACTACTTCGGCCAGCGGTGCTACGAGAAGGGGTGCGGCATGATCCCCCGACACAGACCATCCGGCGCCATCTACGAGGTAAGACGTTTCGATTCCGCTGAGGACTCGGTGGCGAGCTACCTGTACAACATCAACTCGCACCTGGAGTACGCCAATCTGCGCGACTACCGATCCCGGCAGCGGGACTCGGGACGGGAGGTGAGCGGCATTCGTGCGGCGGAAACCATTACCCAGTACTCTGAAAGACGTCAGGCATACGTCGACGAGATCCAGTCGCTGATCCACTTCAACGATCTCGACGATGTCGACGAGCCAGTCGAGCCGGAACCATCCGCGTACTGACATGCGGCTGCCGTCATCCGTATCCAACGCCCGCGGGTGCGCACGACGTGCGACGCTGCTGATGCTTGCGCTGCTCGGTATGCTGACGGGCGCGCCACCGGCAATCGCCGGCAGCCCAAAGATTCTGCTCTACCACCACGTGGCAACGGACACGCCCGCGTCCACCAGCGTGACCCCGGACGTCTTCGAGGCGCACCTGGCGCTGATCGAAGCCGCGGGCTATCAGGTCGTGCCCCTGACGAGAATCGTGGACAATCTGATGAGCGGCGGGACTCTTTCCTCGGACTGGGTCGCCATCACGTTCGACGACGCCTATGAAAGCGTGCTCACCGAGGCAGCGCCGCGACTCGCCGCTCGCAAGTGGCCGTTCACGGTATTTGTGAGCACGGACGCCGTCGACGCGGGCAGCGGGCCGAACCTCGACTGGGACGGGCTGCGTGCGCTGGTGGCACGCGGGGCCACCATCGCCAACCATACCATGAGCCATCCGCACATGATCCGCCGTAAGCCGGGCGAGGACACGAAGGCCTTCGAGGCCCGGCTGACCCGCGAGGTGATCGGCGCTCAGGACCGGCTCACGCGCGAGCTGAACGAGCCGCTACGCATCGTCGCCTACCCCTACGGCGAGTTCGACCCGGCTGTCGCTTCGCTGATGCAGGCCCTCGGTTTCGCCGCCCTGGGCCAGCAGTCCGGTCCCGTGGGCGATACCACCAACGTCCACGCCATTCCGCGTTTTCCGCTCGCCACCGGGTTCGACTCGGTGGCGAGCCTGAAGGAGAAGCTGCGCACGGAGCACCTGCCTCTGCTTGAGCCCAGGGTTCCCGCGACCGTCCTGGCGCCGGACGCGGTCCGCCCGACGCTGACCCTGAGAACCGATGGCGTGGCACTGAACCGAGCGCGCGTAAACTGCTTCGTTGATGGCTCGCCCACGGCAACGATCAGCTGGCAGGATTCCGAGACCTTTCAGATCCGCACCGAGAAGCCGATACGCGCCGGGCGTTCCAAATACACCTGCACGGCGCCGTATCCGGACAGGCCCGGGAGTTACTACTGGCACACGCACCTGTTCATGAAGCCGCATCGGGACGGCTCCTGGTACGGCGGTTAGGGGATCCAACAGGCTCTCAGACGGCGAGGAGCTCCGGCCCGGTCGACAGCCGCGCGACGAGCTGCTGCATCTGATCGTCGTCCAGCTCGCCGCTCGCTACGGAAGAGCCACAGACATTCACGGCGACCGGCGCGATCTCCGACGCCGCCGCAAAGCGCTCCAGCGCGGGCCCGCCGCCGGAGAGCAGATCACGAACGACCAGCGGGCTCAACATCCCGACCGACTCGAGCACGTCGAACCCGATGGCGTTGTGCAGATGTGTGAGCAGCTTCGGCCCTACGAGTTGGGGGACCATCCCCCGGTCATCCGGGACAAAACGATCGACGATCCGCTCGGCGGCAAACCGGTAGAACGGCAGCACAGGGTCGCCCCGCCGGAACGACATGAACGCGTTGTGGATCCTTCGGTAGACCTTCAGCCGACCCGACGGCTCCTTCTGCACCCAGACCTCGCGGCCGAACTGAGCGCCGGTATCGAGCAGTGAGAGTCGCTCCGGGACGAGCACGAGCACGTCCGCGTCGATCCAGACGACCCGCTCGAAGCCCTCCGCGATCGCCGCCTCGAGCACAGCGAGCCGCGCCAGGTCCGTGGCCACCACCGTTTGCCGCCGGGTCTTCTCGCGTAGCCGTTCCGGGAGCACGTCGAACAGCTCGTCATCGAGCCAGCGGTAATCGAAACCGTTCAGTCTGGCAAAGCGACGGACGGAGCTCGTGCAGGTGTCGTACCAGGGTGCCGGCACGGGTGATCGGTGTGACTGGACGACGAGCGTCACCGGCGCCCGGTCAGCCGTTGCCGCGCTCGAGGAAATCCGCGAGCAGCGCGTTGAACGCGGCGGGCTGCTCGAAATACGGCGAGTGTCCCGCGTCCTCGACGATCTCGAGACGTGCATCGGAGAACCAGGGCACGTAGCCGGCGAGCTGTGCGCTCGGGAACAACGGATCTTCCGCGCCGGAGACGAACAGCACCGGCACGGCCACCGCGCCGGCGTCCGCCTCGCTCACGGCGTAGGCCGGATCGGT
>JASFLG010000371.1:0-4958 GCA_050118205.1 Pseudomonadales bacterium | reverse complement strand
GAAACCATGCCCTGACAGCAGCGTCCAGGCCTGGCGATCAGCGGGCTATCGGGCAGCTGATGCCGGGCCCTGCTCCGGCTTGTGACGCTGGATGCCGGCGGTCAGCACAAGGCGCATGGCCTCTTCCACGCCGATGTCGAGCCGGGTCAGCCGCGAGCGGGAGACCAGCAGCGTGTATCCGCCGATCTGGTAGCTCAGCGGCAGGTAGACCGCGACCTGCGGGTCCATGCCCGGCTCGGCCAGCGCCACTGGTGCCGTGTCGGTGACGAACCCGATCAGGCGCGTTTCGTTGCCAAACAGATCCACGCTTACGACCGTCGCGGCCTCCCCCGGCCGTCGCGAGAAGAACTCGAAGAAGTCGTTCAGGGCGCTGTAGACGGTCTTCACCAGCGGTACGCGTTCGAACAGCCGCTGAATCGACGTCCACAACTTGCCGATGACAAACGACTGCACCAGCAGTCCCACCACATAGATGATCACCACCCCCAGCACGAAGCCGAGGCCGGGCATGTAGTAGCGCTCCGGTACCAGAAACAGAAAGATCGGGCGCAGCAGCGCTTCCGTGGATCGCGCCAGCCAGATGACGATCCAGACGGTCAATGCGATGGGCAGCACGGCGCCGAGGCCGCGCAGGAACGTGGTGGTGATGCTGTTCATGGCCGCTGCTCCCTGAATTCGGCGGGATGTTAGCAGACGCCGCCAGGCGGCTTCCGGTCCCCGGCTGAGGTAAGCTCTCCTGAAACGACCCACTCGAGGAGGGAGAGGATGCCGCTGTCCAGAAAGCTCGCCCTGGATGATGAGCAGATCGAGGAACTGATGACCACCTGCTGGAACTGTCGGATCGCCACCGTCGGGCCCGGCCAGCGGATCAACCTGACCCCTATGTGGTTCGGATGGGCCGGCGGCCGGGTCTACATCTACGGCCGAGGCCAGAAGGTGGTGAATCTCCGCCGCGACCCCACCTGCACCGTCATCGTCGACCGCAACGAGAAGTTTCCGGAGCTGCAGGCGATCATGATGCAGGGCAAGGCGCACGTCCTGGAAGACGCCGACGCCGAGGCGGCAGATCCGCATCTCGCCGAAGCACGCGTGCAGATGGGACGCAAATACAATGGCGGACACGGTCAGCCACCGGCTGAAGACCCGCCACCCAACGCCGCCAGCGCGCGTGGGCGCAACGGCCGCTGGATGGTGTTCGAGCCGGAATCCGTAGTCACCTGGGACAATTTCAAGCTCGCAAACCTGAGTCGCTGACCAGCGCCGGGGCGCCGGGCAGGAGGGGACGGAACGCAACCGCGATTGAAACTCCGTCCCCGACGCATCTATTCGGGTAAGTGGACTATCCGAATCCCCCTTTGCGCAGAGCCCTCGTTTTACTGTTTCTGCTGGCGGGCACCGGTACCTCGCTCGCCGGCACTTCTTACGACCCTCCCCGGCTCGCCGACGGCAAGCCGGACTTCAACGGTGTCTGGCAGGTCATGAACCGGGCCAACGACAACCTGGAAGCGCACCCGGCTCAAGCCGCCTTCGCGCTGCGCGAGGGCCCGGTGGTGCCTGTGCCGGCCAGGGAGGTCCTCGCCCTCGGCGCCGTAGGCGCCGTCCCCGCCGGTCTCGGAGTCGTGGTAGGTGGGAAGATCCCGTACACGCCCGAGGCGCTGAAACAGCGGGAGACCAATCGTGCCAACTGGCTCACTGCCGACCCGGAGATCAAGTGCTATCTGCCCGGAGTGCCTCGCGCCAACTATATGGACTTCGGCTTCCAGATCTTTCAGAACAGTGACGCGCTGCTGTTCTCCTACGAGTACGCCGGAGCGGCCCGCGACGTTCACCTCTCGGATCCCGGACCACCACCCATCGACAGCTGGATGGGGCAGTCCTGGATGCACTGGGACGGCGACACCATGGTCATCGAAACTACCGGCCTCAACGGTGAGACGTGGCTCGACCGTGCCGGCGATTTTCATACCGACAAGCTCCAGGTCACAGAACGCTACACGCTGACAAGCCCTTACACGATGGACTACGAAGCCACGCTCACCGATCCGCAGGTATACACACGTCCGTGGACCATCCGTATGCCGATCTACCGCCGCGTGCCGCCCGACGATCAGCTCATGCAGTTCAACTGCGTGGAGTTCGTCGAGGAACTCATGTACGGCAAGCTGCGCAAGCACCCGCTGGACTGACGCGATCCCGCCTCAAGGAGAAAGCACGATGCGCATCGCAGCCCACCTGACGCCCCTGCTCGCGACGATCGCCGTGACGCTCTCGGGCAGCGCTTGCGCTCATCACGCCTTTTCGGCGGAGTTCGACGCTGATGCACCGGTGATCGTGCGCGGCATCGTGTCCAAGGTGGAATGGATCAATCCGCACGCATGGATACACCTGTCTGTCACCGGCGACGACGGCACGGTCACCGAGTGGATGTTCGAGGCGGGGACCCCGAACACGCTGCTCAGGGCCGGACTCGACCGGAACTCGCTGCCCATCGGTGCGGAGGTGGTCGTGCGTGGCTACCAGAGCAAGGACGGGAGCTGCACGCCGGCCTGCAAGGCCAACGGCCGTGATATCGCGTTCAGCGACGGGCGGAAGGTGTTCATGGGCTCTTCCGGAACCGGCGCGCCTCGAGACGGTCTCGATCCAACCGAGCCCGTCGCCGGCGCGCCATTCGCAGGAGCGGCACATTGAGAAGCCTGCTGCTCCTGGTCTTTCTGGTCGCGTCGGCGGCGGTGAACGCCGGCGAGTGGCAACCGCCACGCATGCCCTGGGGCGATCCGGATCTGCAGGGCACATGGACGAACGCCACCCTGACCGGTCTCGAGCGATTCGCCGGTATGGACACTCTGGTGATCAGCGACGGGCAGGCACGGGCTCTGGAGAAGCGCGATGCCGAGTTCTCGGTCGAGATCGACAGCCTGCCCGACGGTGATCTTCCGAGCGGCGACCGCGTGGGCGGCTACAACAGTGCGTGGCTGGACCGGGGAAATTCGCTGCTGCGCATCGACGGAGAGCCACGCACGTCCATCATCGTCGACCCGGATGATGGCAGGGTTCCGTATACGTTCAGCGGCTGGGTGCGGCTGTGGTGGGGACTGATCAACTCACAGAAGCGGGACAATCCCGAGGAGCAGCTGCTCGGGGACCGGTGCGTGGTGGGTTACGGCTCCACGGCGGGACCGCCCATGCTGCCCGTGCTGTACAACAACAACTACCGTTTCGTGCAGACGCCCGATTCCGTCGCCATCCTCGTGGAGATGAATCACTCCGTGCGCACGGTTCGCATCGGCGGATCGCCCCTGCCGGCAGCCATCCGACCCTGGTTCGGCGACTCCATCGGCCACTGGGAAGGCGACACGCTCGTGGTTCGGACGACCCACTTTCATCCCGAGCAGAGCCTTCGCGGGGCAATCAAGCACCAGCTCTACGTCGGCAGGGACAGCGTGGTCACGGAACGCTTCACCCGTACCGGTCCTGCGGAGATCCGCTACGAGTTCGCGGTCGAAGACGACGACATCTATACGCAGCCGTGGCGCGGCGAGCTGAACTTCCGGCCGAGTCATGGCCAGATCTACGAGTACGCGTGTCACGAAGGCAACTACGGCATGGTCAACATGCTCGCCGGTGAACGCGCCCACGGCACGAACGGACTGATCTGGCTGCTCGGGCTCGCGCTGCACATGCCGGAAGAGGTCACCCACCCACAACTGAGCGGATCCCGATTCGATGAGTAGACTCCAATCTGCCCGCCCCCGAGCCAGCGCGGCCCTCGCCGTCCTGCTTGCGGGGTGTTTAACCATACTGAGCGCCCAGGGGGCCGAAACCCTCTCCGTTGGCGACGCGTTCCCGCCGCTGCACGCCAAAGACCAGCACGATCAGGACTACGTCTTCGAGCCTGGCACCCGGGCGATGCTGATCGCTTTCGACATGTCCACCTCCAAGGCGGCAAACCACTTCCTGGCCGAGCAGGGCGCGGGATACCTGGACCGTCACGGCGCGGTCTACATCGCCAACATCTATGGCATGCCCGGCATCGGACGCTACTTCGCGCTGCCGAAGATGAGGAAGTATCCGCAGCGCATCGTCCTGGCCGACGAGAAAGACCTGCTCGACCCGTTTCCCAGAGAGGACGGACGGGTCACCGTGATACACCTCGACGACGCGGCGGTGGTGCGATCGGTCGAGTTCTGGGACCCGAAGGCAGGCCCACCACCGCTCGGCTAGCGGCCTCCTGAGGCAGCGGCCGCGAGCTGCTCGAGCGGTCGGTCGACCAGATTCTGCAGCGCCTTGAGCCGCGTATCTGGCGACTGCTCCGGCGCGTGCAGGTGCAGCAGCACGTTGTAGTAGCTGGACACGGAGAGCGAATCCGGGATGCCCTCCGGCAGCTTCCGGACCTTGCCGAAATCCGTGTAGGTCACCAGGATCGTGCGATCGGCGTCGCTGAACCCGAGCGTGGGGTAGCCCTCGTTCCTGCCCGTGAAGACATGCTCCAGGCCGTTCGCGTAGACAGTCCCCGAAAGCTCGACGAGCCCCTCCTCCGGTCTGCCCTGGGCGCTCATGACCTGCGGGTTCAGGCCCTGGTAGCTCACGTTGATCCACGTGGTCTGCGCGGGGTCCGTGAACACGCAGGCACGACTGGCCGCATCGGCATTACCCATCGGCGTCTGGCGGGGTGGCTGCGCAAGACCGAGCAAGGTCTGGGCTTCCGCCACGCTCAGCCACTCACAGGGATCCGGCAACCCGGTCACCGCACGAACGCCGCCACCAGCCGCGCTCGCGGCGCCGTCCCCTTCGGCAGATTCCGTGCCCGTTCCTTTGTCACCACAGGCGGCCGCGGCAAGCATCACCCCGGCGGCAAACAGCATTTTCAGATTCATGGCTCGTGCTCCCTGTGCATCTTCCTGCGCCAATAGTCTCAAGCGCAGCAGCAAAGCAAAACCGCCAGCCCGACCGTCACGGAT
>JASFLG010000370.1:0-4984 GCA_050118205.1 Pseudomonadales bacterium | reverse complement strand
CCGGTGCCCTCGTGCAGCGTGACCTGCCGGTGCAGGCGGTCGCCGTGGCGGACGGTGAGAATCAGGTTCTCGGGCTCGTAATGGGAGTGGGTCAGCTGGATCCGGTGCTGACCCGCCGGCAGATCGAGCGTCACAGGCGTGCGCCCGATAGCGCGCCCGTCGATGTGCACGACCGCGCCGGAAGGCACGGAGTCGATGAACACCTCGATGCGCCAGAAGTGATAGCCCACCGCGGCGGCGACGAGCGCACCGGCAACGAGCGCGATCCAAAACCAGCGTCCGGCTGACGATCGGCCCCGAGGTTCATCACGCGTTCTGTTCGACAGCTTCCCGATCTCCGAGACGGTTGGAGCAGTGATCCTATCCTGCCGCGCGGCTTCGCTGAAGGAAGGGCGTCGATTGACACCCGCCCCTGTGCATGACTAAAAGAGACGGGAGCCTTCGATCCGGGGGAGCGGATCATGAGTGATGACGTCGTCGACGTGCTTATCGTCGGGGCCGGTGCCTCCGGCGCGGCGGTCGCCTGGAGCCTGGCCGATACCCGCATGCGCATCGTCTGTTTGGAGCAGGGCGGCTGGACCAACCCGGCCGACTACCCGAGCAACGCAGCCAACTGGGAGAGCCAGGCGTTCGGCCCGTACAACATCGACCCGAACGTGCGCCAGCTCGACTGGGACTATCCGATCAACAACGACGACTCCGCCGTGACGGTGGTCAACTTCAACGGTGTGGGAGGCAGCACCATCCTCTACGGCGCGCACTTTCCCCGCCTGCACCCATCGGATTTCAAGGTGAAGACCCTGGACGGGGTGGCAGACGACTGGCCCATCGACTACGGGACGCTGGAGCCGTACTTCGCGATCAACGACCGTGCCATGGGCGTCTCGGGCCTGGCGGGCGATCCCATGTATCCTCCCAAGCAGCCGCCGCTACCGCCGCTGCCCATGGGTCTGGTCGGCGAAACCGTGGCCCGGGGGTTCAATACGCTCGGCTGGCACTGGTGGCCGTCGGACAGCGCCATCATCTCCCAGCCGTACGAGGGACGCGACAAGTGTCTGAACCTGGGCCCCTGCCTCTCGGGATGCGCTCAGGGCGGAAAGTCGAGCACGGACATCACCTACTGGCCGGAGGCCGTGCGGCGTGGGGTGGAGTTGCGTACCCGCTGCCGGGTCCGCGAGATCACGCTGAACGAGCAGGGGTTCGCGAACGGCGTGGTCTATTACAACGAAGACGGGGAAGAGTGTTTTCAGGCCGCGGAGGTCGTCGTGCTCGCATGCAACGGCGTCGGCACGCCGCGCATTCTGCTCAACTCCAAGTCCGCACGGTTTCCCGACGGCCTGGCGAACAGCAGCGGTCAGGTAGGCAGGAACCTCATGTTCCACCCGGTCGGTTTCGTCCAGGGCGTCTTCGACGAGCGGCTCGACAGCCACAAAGGGCCGCAGGCGTGCTGCATCCTGAGCAAGGAGTTCTACGAGACGGATCTTTCGCGGGGCTTCGTCCGCGGCTACAACATGCAGATCACCCGGGGCACGGGGCCTCTGAGCACCGCCATGGCCGGATATGTGAACGGCACCATCCCCTGGGGCCCCGGGCACCACGAAGCCTTCGCCAGACGGTTCGATCACGTCGCCTCGATCGGCATTCTCTGCGAGGATCTGCCGGAAGCGCACAACACGGTCACCCTCGACCCGGAGCTCACCGACGCGGACGGCATACCGGCACCGAAGATCACCTACCGCTACAGCGACAACAGCCTGAAGATGATGGCGCACGGGCTCGCCCGGGGCGAGGAGGTGATGCAGGCCGCGGGTGCATCGGAAATCACCAGCGGCGGCCCGCTTCCGGTGACCGGCTGGCACCTGCTCGGCACGGCGCGCATGGGCAACGACCCGGAAACGTCCGTGGTCAACCACTGGGGCCGCTGCCACGACGTGAGAAACCTCTTCATCGTCGACGGCAGCATTTTCGTGACCGGTGGGGCGCTGAACCCCACGAGCACGATTCAGGCGCTGGCGCTGTACGTGGCCGACACCATGAAGAAGAACCTCGCCAATCTTTTCGACTGAGGAAGCGTCCGCCATGTCCGATTTCATCTCCACGGATCACCCGCTGAATCCCGAACAGCGAGTGCTGCTGGCGGCGCTGCTCGACACGCTGATCCCGGCGAGCGAAGACGGCAGGATGCCGGCGGCCTCGGAAACCGGCTTCGATACGTATCTGCTCACGCAGGCGGAAGGGTTCCTCCCGGAGCTGGTGTCGATCCTCGAGCACTTCGACGCATCGTTCCCCGATCTCCCGCTGGCCAGGCGCTGCGAGGACGTCACGACACTCAGCACCGCCAACCCCGAGGGCTTCCGGAGTCTGCTGACCCGGGTCTACGACTGCTACTACCAGAATGACCGCGTGCGACTCGAGATCGGCGTGGTCGCCGGTGCGCCTTTTCCTCAGGGCAATGAGGTCATGCCGGGCGATCTTTCACTGCTCGATCCGGTGATCGCAGACAGCGGCCGGCACGGCTACCGCAAGGCCTAGCGTCAGGCTTCGCCTTCGCGTTCGCGGCATCGTCCCGATACGGTTTTCGCTCCGGCAGAAGGGACAGCTGACACGGGTCTGCATTTCGTCTACCCACGGCCCGGCCTTTCGAGTACGGTAAAATCTGCTTTGAGATCGGACGAGCCGAGTGGGTGCGCCGGTCGAAACAGGGACAGGAACTGAACAAGGAGGCAGCGGGTGAAAGGGCGTTCAATCATTACAGGGTTTCTGGCTGGTCTCGCCGTGCTGGCTGGCGTGTCGGCGGTGGCCGCGGAGGAAGAAGCGCAGCAGGGTCAATCAGGCAACGACCGCTACTCGGAGCTCGTCAAGGAGAAAGGGGAATTCCGCGAAACCTGGGTGCTGCCGGGAGTAGATCCTTCCAAATACGACAAGGTGTTCGTCTGGGAAGGCCAGTTCGAATACCGGGACGTGGGTCCGGCGCGCAAGACGCGCAGCATGCGGTACAGTCACAAAAGCGAGTTCGGTATTGCCGAGGACGCCCGTCGCAGGTTCGAGGAGATCGTCCGCGAGGCGTTCGGCAAGGAGATCGTGAAGGCGGAGTCTTTCCGGCTGATCACGGATGTCGCCGACGTCGATACTTCCACCCTGATACTGCGCGGTGGACTGTTCGACATCGTCTCCCGCGTTCCACCGGCGACCGTGGGTCGGGCGGACATCTACCTGGCAAACATCGGCGAGGCTACCCTGGCACTGGAGCTGATCGATGCGGAAAGCGGGACCGTCATAGCGCTCGTCGCGGAGCGCCGGGCGATCGAGACCTTGAATCGCATGGGCGGTCCGGGTATGCCCACCAACACGGCCACCATCATCGGTGACATCCGCCGCTGGGCAGGCAACCTGGCCCGGCGGCTTCGCGTCGCGCTCGACAAGGCGATCCAGGACGCCAAGCAGTGACAACCCGGCCTGCTCCAGCCCACCCCCGCTGAGTCCTTCTCCGCTCAGCGGCGCATTCTCATCGGCGCGCGGGCCACGAGGGAGATCGCAGAGCGTATCATCGGCCCATGACGGCGCACCGCCTCCTGTATGACCGCGAATGCGCGTTCTGCCGCTACATGGTGGGTTATGCGCGGGCGGTGACGGGTGATCGGGTCGTCTACCGGGGCTATCAGGACGAGGCGGAGACGTACCCGGAGATCAGCGAGGAAGCGTTCCGCGCGGCCATCTACCTGTTCAGCGACGGGAAGGTTACCCATAGCGCCGAAGCCGCTTTCGAGGCTCTGGCCATCGGCGGTCGGGGCACGTGGCGCGCCCTGTACCGTCGGGTCCCGGGATTCGCCGCGCTCGCTGAGTGGGCCTACGGGTTCGTCTCCCGGCATCGCGGCGGCTGCCTGCGGCTCGCCCGATGGCTCTTCGGGCCGTCCCTGCGACCGGCGCGCCACGAACGCATCGCGCGGTCCCTTACCGCGGGCATCGGGCTCTGTGCCCTCTTCGCGTTCGCGTCTTTCTGGTGGCAGGCGACCGGACTCGTCGGCAGCGACGGTATCCTGCCCTATCGGATTTTTCTCGATGCCGTGCACGACGGGTTCGGCGGCCAGGCCTACTGGTGGGTGCCGACCCTTGCCTGGCTGGGAGACTCGGACGGGTTGCTGCACGGGCTGTGTGCCGTCGGCGTTGCTGCCTCTCTCCTGCTCCTGATCGGTCGCCTGCGCGCAAGCGCCGCCCTCGTTGCCTACGTCTGCTACCTCTCGCTGGTCAGCATCGGTCAGACATTCATGGCCTTTCAGTGGGACACGCTGCTGCTCGAGTGCCTGATCGTCGCCGTGCTGGCCGCGCGGGCACCCACCTGGGGCGTGTGGACGGCGCGCCTGCTCCTCCTGCGATTCATGCTGCTCTCTGGGGTGGTGAAGTTGCTCTCGGGGGATCCGACGTGGGCGAACGGCACGGCGCTCCTCTACCACTTCCAGACACAGCCCCTGCCGACGGTCCTCGCCTGGTACGCGGACCACCTGCCCCGGCTTCTGCTCCAGGCCGGCGTGTGGATCACGTTCTTCATCGAGCTGGTGCTGCCGTTCTTCATCCTGCTGCCCCGGCGGCCGCGCCTGGTCGCCGCAGCGGGATTCGTGCTTCTGGAAGTGCTGATTGCGCTGACCGGCAGCTACAACTTCTTCAATCTGCTCACCATCGTTCTGTGCATCGCCCTGTTGAACGATCCGGTACACCGGGAGGCAGCACACGGGAGAAGCGGCCTGCCGGCCCGCATCGGGGCGGCCGCGATGATGCTCGGTGGGGTGATCATCACCCTGTCCACCCTGCTCCGGTTGCCGGCACCGGCGCCGCTGACCGCGATCGAGCCGCTGCACCTTGTCAATCCGTACGGGCTTTTCGCGGTGATGACCACGGAGCGTCGCGAGCTGGTCATCGAGGGATCACTGGACGGGACCGACTGGCGGCCCTACCGGTTCCCGTTCAAGCCCGGCGATCCGGCCGAGCG
>JASFLG010000369.1:0-5006 GCA_050118205.1 Pseudomonadales bacterium | reverse complement strand
GGATAGTCCTGAGAGATCGGCGGCTGGTTCGTCGCCGGCTCCGTGGTCACCAGCCGGTAGAAGTTGTTCCACATCACCTCGAAGGCCGACAGGCCACCGCCCAGCGCCGCGTCCATGTGCTTGAGAAACCCGGCGAGCTTTCCGAACTCGTCCACGGCCACGAACATGGTCGCTATATCCGCCGGCTTCTCCCGCAGGCGCAACACGGCGCGGGTGACCACGCCCAGGCTGCCCTCCGTGCCGATGAACAGCTGCTTCAGATCGTAGCCGGCATTGTTCTTGATCATCTGGTTCATGGACGAGACCACCGTGCCATCGGCGAGCACGGCCTCGAGCCCCAGAACCATGTCGCGGGTCATGCCGAAGCGGACTACCCGGTTCCCACCGGCGTTGGTCGATATGTTGCCGCCGATGGTGCAGCTGCCGCGGCCGCCGAGGTCGAGCGGAAACATCAGGCCGTGCTCTTCCGCCGCTTCCTGCAGCGTCTGCAGCACGACGCCGCTCTGCACCACCATGGTCCGATCCACTGGGTTGATCTCCTCGATGCGGTTCATCCGCTCGAGCGACAGCGCCACGTCATCCGGGCTGGTGATGGCGCTCTGCACCAGACCGGTGAGGCCGCCGTGCGCGATCACGGCCTGTCCGTGGGCGTTGCAGATGGACAGCGCCCGGCTCACCTCCTCCGTGCTCCGTGGCCGCAGAATAGCCTTCGCCTGAATGGGATCCGATCGCCAGATGCCCGCAGCCCGGGCCGTAACCGCCTCGCCCGTGAGCACGCCGTCCGGACCGAGCGTGTCAATGAGCTCTTCAACGACATCGGCCATCGCCGTTTCCCCTGTTGCGGCCACCCGTTTCGTCCAGATCGCCCGCTCTCCGGCCGGATCACGGGGCGCCCGCTCGTGCCGTGGCCTGGACACGACGGCGCTTCAGGATACCTTAGAACGCTTACCCTGTGCCCGAGGTCCCCACATGCGTGACCGGTTCGACAAGGCCTACTACGACCGCTTCTACCGGAACCCGAAGACGCGGGCAGTGACCCCCGCCGCCGCCCGACGACAGGCCGAGTTCATCGGTGCCTACCTGCGCCATCTGGAGGTTCCGGTCCGCGACATCCTGGACGTGGGCTGCGGCACCGGCACCCTGCTGCGCGCCCTGGGACGCACGTTCGCCCGTGCGCGCACGCGGGGGATCGAGTACAGCGACTATCTCTGCCGCACCTACGGCTGGGAAGCCGGATCCGTGCTCGATCTGGATGCCGAATCCGGGGCGGATCTGGTGGTCTGCAACGACGTGCTCGGCTATCTCGAGGACAAGGACTGCAGCCGGGCGCTCGCCAACCTGGCCGCTGCGACCCGCCACGCCCTCTACCTCGGCGTACTGACCCGAGAGGACCTGGATCTGTGCGATCGCCGACGCACCGACGCCGCCCAGATCGCGCGGCCGGTGGCCTGGTACCGGCGACGCCTGGCCAGGCACTTCCTGCCGGTCGGTGGCGGGCTCCTGCTGCGCAAGCCGGTGGACGTCACGGTCTGGCATCTGGAGCGCGGCTGACCGGTCGGCGTTCGCCGCCTAGAGATACTTCACGTTGTCATCCGGATTCCGGTCGATCATCTTGATGTAGGGATCTACGCCGACCCGGCCCGGCCGCTCGGGCACCAGGAACGAGAACGTCTGCTCGCCGCTGGTGATGCGCTTACGCTCGAGAACGAGCGGCTCCGGCAGGTCGTCGTCGCCCAGATCGTCGTCGCCCTCGGCGAACACGGCCACGTCGAGCGGCTGCGACAGATCCACCTCCGTCTCGGCACCACTACCGTCCGCCTCGTACTTGTGAGCGTCCACCGTCATGGTCACCCGAAAACCCTGATCCGTTTCCTCGACCCTCGCCTCGGTCACTTTGAGATCGTAGATCACGATCTTCTCGAAGAGATCGGTGATGAGATCCTGCATGTCATCGCCGGCGACCGCCCGAAACTCGCCGATCAGATCCTCGGACGTCGGAAACACCCCATCTCGGAACCCCCACTTGCCGATGAAGGTCCTGAGCGCCAGGTTCACCTTGTCCTCCCCAATGGCATCCTTCAGGGCGTACATGGCAAGGCTCCCCTTCCGGTAGTGGATGTAGCCCTGGTTCTCCACCCGTGCCAGCGGCAGCTCCTCGATCAGCTCGCCACCCCGTCCCAGCAGGTAGCGGTCCAGCTCGTACTTCAGGAAGCGACGCATGCGTTCCTCTCCGAATGCGTGCTCCATGACCATGAGCGCGGAGTACTGAGCCAGCGTCTCGACCATGATCGTGGCGCCCTGCATGTTGGCACCCACTACCTGATGCCCCCACCACTGGTGAGCCATCTCGTGGGCCGTCACGTAGAAAACGTAATCGATGCTCTTCTCGTCGCGCAGGTCGGCGACGAAGCCAATGGCTTCGGAGAACGGAATCGTGTTCGGAAACGACTGAGCGAAGCGCTCGTAGCGCGGAAACTCGAGGATGCGGAACTGGCGGTACTGGTACGGGGAAAACTCCCTGGTGTAATAGTCGAGGCTCGCCTTGGCGCTCCGCATCATGCTGTCGATGTTGAAGTCGTGGGTCGGGTGGTAGTACACCTCCAGATCCACGTCGTGCCACAGGTCCTCGGCGATGGCGTAGCGCGCCGACGAGAAGGACAGAAACGGCCAGATGGGCTCGTCCATCTCGTAGGAGAAGTAGCGGCGCCCACCTTCCACCCACTCCTGTTTCGGGTAGCCGGGTGCCACGGCAATCTGATCCGCCGCCGTGCTCACTACGGCTCTGAAGCCCGCGCGCTCGCCGACGGTGAACTGGTTCTGCCCCAGGTAGTTCGGATCGCCGAGCTTCGGCATGCGCTCGACCGGCGGCAGGTCGTGATCGCGCCGGACGTTGTTGTCGTCGAGCTCGCGACTGCGCGCATAGCCGGGCAATGGCATGATCTCGGTGTTGTTCACGAACGTCCCGTTCGCGACCACCCGACGCGTGCCGCCCGAGTTCTCGAAGCCTTCGTTGATCCAGGAGAGGTTCCAGGAGAGCGTGGTCTGCGCCCCTGGCGCCAGGGGCTCGTCGAGCCGGTACTGGTAGTAGCCGAGCTTCTCATCGGCTGCCGCCAGCGTCGCACCCGCCAGCGACACCTCGTTGACGGTGAGCGCCGGCGCCAGGGAGAAGTGCAGCTCCTCGATCGGTTCCGCCTTCCGGTTCACCATTGTCGCAGTGCCCCGGGACTCGAGCCGTCGTTCCTCCGGAAAGATGTCTACCGCCATGTCGATGTCCGTGACCTCCGGTCGCGGCAGCGACTCGAAGCGCTTGTAGGCCTTCTCGTAGTCCGCCTGACGCTGCTCCCGCTCGTCCGATGTCACATACTCGTTCAGCACGTTGGTGTTGTAGAAGATCCATGCGCCGGCGCCGACGAACACCGCCAGGAAAAGGCCCGTCCACGCGCGTACGGGCGCCGTCCAGCGGGCGCGCGCCTCGGCAAGCTGCGCGCGCAGGCTTCCAGGATGTCCGCGGCGGAACAGGAGATGCATGGCGACGATCATGAGTCCGGCAAATGCCGCCCAGTAGACGACGAAGCTCACGAATCCTTCCACGAAGTGGCCGTAGCCGTTCATGTCCGAGTAGGGCATCGGCGGGAGGTCATAGAGGTAGAGATGGTGCTCGAAGTCCAGGCTCGGCAGCGTTCGCAGCCCGAGAAAAAGGGCCAGGAAGATCACCATGCCGAAGAACTTGTTCCGCGAGACCACCTGAATGAGCACGGCGGGCACGCAGAGCAGGAAGTACCAGGCGCCCTGCACGCCGAACAGCGCCTCGACATACAGTGGAATCTCGAAGCGGTAGAAGTCGTTGAACACCTGCACGAGCATCGAGGTGATCATCACCACGAGCATCAGGGCGGCGATCACGAACCACAGCGCCGAGACCTTGGAGAGCACCATGATCCAGTTCGGGTAGGCCGTGGCGTCTACGATGTCCTGAACCCCGGCCTGCCGCTCCCGGTGCACGAGCTCACCCGAGTAGTAGATGATGATGATCAGCACCGCCAGGCTGAAGCTGCCCCGGGTCACCCCGACCAGGGTCGCGGTCAATGGGTAAACCGGTGTGCCGTAAATCTGGCTGATCGCCGCAATGAAGCTGCCGAGCACGTTCAGGATGCCGAAGGACAGCATCACGTAGAACGGGACGCTGCGCGTCATGCCGCGCACGTCCATGCGCAGTTGTGACAGAAAGCGGGACACATCGACCCCGAGGCCACTCACCGGACGCGTGGCCAGCAGCTCCGAGCGCGCCGGAGGCGCCGCCTTCGGCCGCACAAGCGACCGAAGGCCGCGCCTCTGGCGCAGTCTGAGACGTGGTACGGGTGCCAGGTTGAAACGGTATCGCCAGATCGTGAATCCGAGGGCAAGCACCGCGATGCCTGCCCAGATAGCGCGGTTGTAGAGCAGCGTGTCGGTCACGGTCGGCATGCCGAAGTTGCGCTCGAACACGGTCCAGTAGCGGGTGATCTCATCGAACGCCGTGAGACCGAACGGATCACCCAGCGCCATGATGCCGATCGTCTCCTGATCGGTGACCGCGCTCAGGACGATGTAGGCGACGATGAAGCCGAGCGCCGCAACGTAGGCGGCCATCATGGACCGGGTCAACGCGGCCACGGAGAAGAACAGGGCACTGGTGATGAGCAGGTTCGGAACGATGATGGCCCAGAGGCTGAACACGTAAGGTGCCAGCGTGAACGGACCCATGCGCTCCGGGTCGAGCCAGGGCATGAGGGTGCCCAGCAGCGTGCCGACGAGACCGGCCACCCCCACCAGCACTGCGAAGAGCGCACCGCCGGCGAAGCGTCCGAGCAGATAGCTCTTCTCGCTCACCCCTGTGGCGAAGAAAATCTGCGCGGTCCTCGCCTCGTAATCACGGGTGATGGCGCCGGCCACGAAGGCCACGGCAGGAAACATACCGAGCAGGCTGAGCGTGCCCTGGATCTGCAGAATGGCGAAATTGGCGTTCA